>NZ_QOBB01000048.1:0-38986 GCF_024704855.1 Burkholderia sp. HAN2018
ATTGAAACGCCGAACGGCCCCGCGCACGCCGCGAAGGCGTGAGCGGGGCCGCGACGGCGCGTTCGGTCAGATAAACGGCGTCAACAGCATGTCGATCAGCTTGATGCCGATGAACGGTGCGACGATTCCGCCCACGCCGTAGATCAGCAGGTTGCGCCCCAGCAGCTTCCCGGCCGGTTCCGCGCGATACTTCACGCCCTTCAGCGCGAGCGGGATCAGCGCGACGATGATCAGCGCATTGAAGATCACCGCCGACAGGATCGCCGACGTCGGGCTGTGCAGGCCCATCACGTTCAGCGCGCCGAGCGCCGGATAGGTCGCGACGAACGCGGCCGGGATGATCGCGAAATACTTCGCGAGATCGTTGGCGACGCTGAACGTGGTCAGCGCGCCGCGCGTCATGATCATCTGCTTGCCGACCTCGACCACCTGCATCAGCTTCGTCGGGTTGCTGTCGAGGTCGACCATGTTGGCCGCCTCCTTCGCCGCCTGCGTGCCGCTGTGCATCGCGACAGCCACGTCGGCCTGCGCGAGTGCGGGCGCGTCGTTGGTGCCGTCGCCCGTCATCGCGACGAGATGGCCCTTCGCCTGGTGCTCGCGGATCAGCCGCAGCTTGTCCTCGGGCGTCGCTTCGGCCAGGTAATCGTCGACGCCGGCTTCCGCCGCGATCGCCGCCGCAGTGAGGCGGTTGTCGCCGGTGATCATCACGGTCTTCACGCCGACCTTGCGCAACTCGGCGAAGCGCGCGGCGATCCCGTGCTTGACGATGTCCTTCAGCTCGATCGCGCCGAGCACGCGGGCGCCGTCGGCGACGACGAGCGGCGTGCCGCCGCGCCGCGCGATTTCGTTGACGGCCGTCTCGACCGCCTGCGGAAACGCACCGCCGAGCGCATCGACGTGCGCGCGGATCGCCGACGCCGCGCCCTTGCGCACCTGCCGCCCGCCGATATCGAGGCCGCTCATCCTCGTGCGCGCGCTGAACGGCACGGCAAAACCGCCGTCGATCGGCTTGCCCTCAAGCGAGAACCGCTGTTTCGCGAGCGCGACGATCGAACGCCCCTCGGGCGTCTCGTCGGCAAGCGACGACAGCTGCGCGGCCTCGGCCAGCGCACGCTCGTCCACGCCCGGCGCCGGCCGGAACTGCACGGCCTCGCGGTTGCCGAGCGTGATCGTGCCGGTCTTGTCGAGCAGCAGCACGTCGACGTCGCCGGCCGCCTCGATCGCACGGCCCGACGTCGCGAGCACGTTCGCGCGCATCATGCGGCTCATCCCCGCGATGCCGATCGCCGACAGCAGCGCGCCGATCGTCGTCGGGATCAGGCAGACGAGCAGCGCGATCAGCACGGTCAGGCTCACCGCCGAACCCGACGCGTTCAGCAGCACGCTGAACTGCGAGAACGGCAGCAGCGTCGCGCACACGAGCAGGAAGATGATCGTCAGCGCGACGAGCAGGATCGTCAGCGCGACTTCGTTCGGCGTCTTGCCGCGCTTCGCGCCCTCGACCATCGCGATCATCCGGTCGAGAAAGGCCTCGCCCGGCTGCGCGGTGATCTTCACGACGATCCAGTCGGACAGCACGCGCGTGCCGCCCGTCACCGACGAGAAATCGCCGCCCGACTCGCGGATCACGGGCGCGGATTCGCCGGTGATCGCCGATTCGTCGACCGACGCGACGCCGTCGATCACTTCGCCGTCGGCGGGAATCGTGTCGCCGGCCTCGACGAGCACGATGCTGCCGGCGGCGAGTTCGTCGCTCGGCACGCGATGGCTGGTGCTGCCGTACCGCTTCGGCTCGTCGAGCACCTTCGCGTACACGCGCTTGCGCGCCGCGCGCAGCGCGTCGGCCTGCGCCTTGCCGCGCCCTTCGGCCAGCGCCTCGGCCGCGTTCGCGAACAGCACGGTGAACCACAGCCAGCACGCGACCGCGAAGATGAAGCCGGCCGGCGCATCGCCCGCGCCGGTCAGCGCCTGCAGCCACAGCACGGTCGTGACGATGCTGCCGAGATAGACGACGAACATCACGGGATTCTTCAACTGCACGCGCGGCGCGAGCTTGCGGAAGGCCTCGCGCAGCACGGCCGTCCGGCGCATCGGCGGCACGGCGCCGACCGGGATCGCCGCCGGATTGATCGGGGTTTCGATATGGGACATGAGTGACTCCGTGGTTCCTGCCATTACTTCGCGCCGGCCGCCTGGCCGAATGCGCGATCCAGCGCGAGGTTCAGGTCGAGCACGCGCACGCGCGGTTCGCCGAGCACGCCGAGCTGGCGCGGCGATGCGATGCGTTCGACCAGCGCCGCGACCTGTGCGGCATCGACGCCGCGTGCCTGCGCGACGCGTGCCGCCTGCAGCCGCGCGTTCGCCACCGAGATCTCGGGATCGAGCCCCGATGCCGACGCGGTCACGGCATCCGCCGGTACCGGCGTGCCGGCCGCGAGCGCGTTCTCCTGCCGGTATGCGCGTACCCGCTGCGCGATATCCGCGAGGAGCTTCCTGCTGGTTGCCCCCTGGTTGCTGGCGCCGCTGCCGGCCGCGTTGTACGGCTGTTCGACCGTCTTCGACGGATCGGCCGGATCGGTGCCGGTCGTCGCGCTCGGCCGCCCGTGGAAGTAGCCGGCCCGCGTGAAGGACTGCCCGATCACCGTCGAGCCGATCGTCGTGCCGTTGCGCTCCACGAGACTGCCGCGCGCCTGCGACGGGAACAGCACGTTCGCGACGCCCGTGGTGAGCAGCGGATACGCGATGCCCGTGACGAGCATGAACAGTACCGACGATGCGATCACGGGCCGCACGAGGCCGCGCGTCGCCGCGCCGAACGAAGAACCGGGTGCCGGCGCGGCGGCGGCCGCTGCCTGGCGATTGCCTTGCATCATGATGTTTTCCTCAGAACAGTTGGCCGCCCGACATCAGCAGGTGCTCGACGACCGGGCCGAGCGCGAGCGCGGGCAGGAACGTGAGGCCGCCGACGACCAGGATCACGAAGACCAGCAGGCCGGCGAACAGGCCCGTCGACGTCGACAGCGTGCCCGCGCTTTCCGGCACGCTCTTCTTCGCGGCGAGGCTGCCCGCGACCGCGAGCATCGGCAGCAGCGTCAGGTAGCGGCCGATCAGCATCGCGAAGCCGATCGTCGTGTTGAAGAACGGCGTGTTCGCGTTCAGGCCCGCGAACGCGGAGCCGTTGTTGGCGGTGCCCGACGTGTACGCGTACAGCACTTCGCTGAAGCCGTGCGGGCCGAGGTTCGCGAGGCTGTCCATCGTCGAGTGCAGCATCGCGGCCAGCGCGGTGAAGCCGAGGATGCTGAACGGATGCGCGAGCACCGCGAGCATCACGAGCTTCATCTCGCGCGCCTCGATCTTCTTGCCGAGGAATTCCGGCGTGCGCCCGATCATCATCCCGACCAGGAACACCGTGAGGATCGCGAACGTGAACAGGTTGATCAGCCCGACGCCGTCGCCGCCGAACACGTTGTTCAGCATCATCTGCGCGATCGGCACGAGGCCGCCGAGCGGCGTCAGCGAGTCGTGCATCGCGTCGACCGAGCCGGTGGTCGCGGCGGTCGTGACGGTGGCGAACAGGCTCGTCTGCGCGATGCCGAAGCGCATCTCCTTGCCTTCCATGTTGCCGCCCGGCTGCGCGGCGCTCATCTGCTGGTCGACGCCGAGCCCGGCCACGAGCGGATTGCCGTGCTGCTCGGCCGAATAGATCACGGCGAGGAAGCCGACGAACATCACGACGAACGCACCGAGGATCACCCAGCCCTGGCGGCGCCGGCCGATCATCGTGCCGAGCGTGTACGTCAGCGCGGACGGAATCAGCAGCATTGACAGCATGTGCAGCGTGTTGGTGAGCGGCGTCGGGTTCTCGAACGGATGCGCGGCGTTCATGCTGAAGAAGCCGCCGCCGTTCGTGCCGATGTGCTTGATCGATTCGAGGCTGGCAACGGGCCCCGTCACGATCTGCTGGCGCGCGCCTTCGAGCGTGGTCGCCCACGCATCGGATGCGAGCGTCTGCGGCATGCCCTGCCACACGTACACGAGCGCCATCGCGAAGCTGAGCGGCAGCAGCACGCGATAGGTCACGCGCGTGAAGTCGACCCAGTAGTTGCCGATGTCCGCCGCGCTCTTGCGGCTCAGCCCGCGGATGAAGCCGCCCGCGGCCGCGACGCCGGTCGCCGCGCTGGTCACCATCAGGAACGTGATGACGGCCATCTGCGAGAAGTTCGACAGGCTGCTCTCGCCCGCATACGCCTGCCAGTTCGTGTTCGTGATGAACGACGCGGCGGTGTTGAACGCGAGGTCCGGGCTTTGCGCGGCGCGCTGCAGTGCATCGAACGGCAGCGTGTCCTGGATGCGCAGCAGCAGATAACCGAGCAGCATCATCCCGGCATTGCTGAGCAGCAGCACCATGCCGTAGCGCTGCCACGACATCGCTTCGTCGGGGTTCACGCCGAGCAGCGCATAGGTACGGCGTTCGACCCACGCGTGGCGCGGGCTCGTAAAGGCGTGCGCGAGCCATTTCCCGACGACGGGCACCAGTGCCAGCATGATCGCGAGAACGATCGCGAATTGAATGAGATTGTTGAACATGTCGACGCTCGCTCAGATCCGGTCAAGGCCGGTGATGAAACCGGCCGTCAAGGCAAAGAACGCGAGCGTGAACAGAATGAAAAGCAGATCGCTCATGACATCCACCGATATTTTTCGAATTCCTGTTGAATCGCGCCGATCAATACCGCTCGGGTTTGATCAATGCATGAAACAGATAGATAAAGAGCGCGAGCGACAGCGCGCCGGTGATCCACAACATGGCTTTCCCCTTTTTTCATATGCGCGGAGACACCGCGCGATCGTCGGCGTGGCGGGCCTTGCCTTGCAGGCGCAGGCCCGTGTGACGCCCCCATGCTCGTCTGGCGAATGGGATGCGACAGTGTAGAAATCCGAGTATCAAAGCGGTGTTCAATTTCTTTACAAGGAATAAAAAAGCCGTAAAGAAGAAAGCCGGCCGACGGGGCATTTTTATGCGTTCTTTTCAGGGCCCGCGCGAGTCTATACACCGTATCGTCGCCGCGATTCCTAGAATGGACGGCATGTCAAAGACGAGATCTCCGCGGTGCGGAGCACGATGCGACCGGGGTGCCAGCATGAAACCGACCAGAACCGAAACCGCCGCTTCACGCGCTCTGCCGCCCGTTCGTTCGCGGCGCCGGTACCCTGCCGACGAACGCGTGCTGCTGTCGATCCGCGTCGAATCCGACAACCTCGCCGTCGTGCGGCGCCTGCTGCACCAGGCGGTCGGCGCCGCGCTCAATTTCTACACGGCCGCGATCGACAAGCGCACCGGGCGCGCCTGCATCGAGCTCGAGGTCGCACGGTCGCAGGCATCGCCGGCCATCCTGTCGATCCTCCGCCTGCTGCCGGCCGCCGAGTTCGGCACGATCCGCCTGTTGCAGCACTAGAGCGTGTTATGAACTTTCGCTAAGGACCGCTATTGTATTGAGATGAAAGAACGGAAGCCTTACCCGACGGATGTGTCCGACGAAGAATGGAGTTTTGCGGCGCCGTACCTGACGCTGATGACAAAGGACGCTCCGCAGCGGCGGTACGAACTGCGCGAGATGTTCAACGCGCTGCGCTGGATTGTGCGTGCGGGTGCCCCGTGGCGCCTGATGCCTCACGAGTTTCCGCCATGGGAAATGGTGTACCAGCAGACACAGCGATGGATACAGGCGGGCTGCTTCGAAGCGATGGTGAACGACCTGCGCTCGGTAATTCGTGTTGCGCAGGATCGGCAGGGCCAGCCCAGCGCGGTAATCCTCGACGGCCGCACGCTGCAGTCGACATGCGAGAGCGGTCCGCGTGCGGGCTACGACGGGTACAAACGAAAGCGCGGCAGCAAGGTGCACATGGCGGTGGACACGTTGGGGCAGTTGCTCGCGGTACACGTGACACCAGCCAACGAACAGGAACGTGCGCAGGTGGGTGAACTTGCTCGACAGGTTCAGCGCGCCACTGGCCAGACGGTGAAGGTGGCGTTTGCCGATCAGGGCTATACGGGTAAGGAACCCGCCGAATCCGCCCGCGACGAAGGTATCGAGCTTCACGTCATCAAGCTGCCAGAGGCGAAGAAAGGCTTTGTGCTGTTGCCCAGGCGCTGGGTGGTCGAGCGCAGCTTCGGCTGGCTGAACCGCTTCCGGCGATTGACCAGAGACTACGAAAGATTGCCCGAAACCTTGGCCGGACTTCACTTCATCGTATTCGCCGTGCTTATGCTCGTCCACTTTGTAGACCTTAGCAAAAGTGCCTAACACGCTCTAGCGGCGTTCGCCGCGGCCGCGCGTGACACGCGTCACGCGCGGCCTCCCCGTTTCAACGATTCATCGATTCGAACGCGTGTTCCGGCGCGAACGCGCGACGAATCGTCGTTCCCGTCGCGACGGGCCTTTCCAGGAAGCACTCACAATGAAAAAAGCAGTCGTCGGTACCCTTTCCCTCGCATTCTTCGGCGCCGCCGCGCATGCGCAAAGCAGCGTCACGCTCTACGGGATGCTGGATGCGGGCATCGCTTATACGGACAACCAGTCGGGTAAAAGCGCGTGGCAGCAAGGCAGCGGCCTGCTGTCGAATACGGTCTTCGGCCTGAGCGGCAACGAGGATCTCGGCGGCGGCCTGCATGCGCTGTTCCGCCTCGAGAACGGCTTCAACCTGAACAACGGCACGCAGTCCTACCGGAACACGATGTTCGGCCGCCGCGCGTACGTCGGCCTGCAGAGCGACCGGTACGGTGCGGTGACGCTCGGCCGCCAATACGATGCCGTGGTCGACTACCTCGGCCCGCTCGCGATGGCGAACAACGGCGACGGCAACAATCTCGCGTCGCATCCGTTCGACAACGACAACATCGACGATTCGTTCTACATCGACAACGCGGTGAAATACACGAGCCCGACGCTCGCCGGCTGGCAGTTCGGCGGCCTGTACGGGTTCAGCAACGCGGCCGGCGGCTTCGCGAACAACCGCGCGTACAGCGCGGGCGTGTCGTATGCGAACGGGCCGGTCAGCCTCGGCGCCGCGTACCTGCAGCTCAACCGCGGCGGGCTGACGGCCGGCGGCGCGCTGTCGACGAACGACGGCCCGAACTTCCCGGCCGTGCGCCAGCGCGTGATGGGCGCGGGCGGCAGCTACGCCTTCGACCGGCTGACGGTCGGCGCGCTGTGGACGCACTCGATGTTCGACGAAACGGCCGCGTCGTCGCTGCCCGGCGCGCTGAACGCGCTGCGCTTCGACAACTTCGAGGTCAACGCGCGCTACACGCTGACGCCGGCCGTCTCGTTCGCGGGCGCCTATACGTTCACCGACGGCCGCTACGACGACGCCACCGGCAGCCACCGGCCGAAATGGCACCAGGTGACGCTGATGGCCGACTACGCGCTGAGCAAGCGCACCGACGTGTATGCGGAGACGGTCTACCAGCACCAGTTCGGCGTGCCGTCGGGCGCGACGCTCGGCTTCGCGAACGTGACGGGGCTCGCGGCTTCGTCGACCAACACGCAGGTGGTCGCGACGGTCGGCATCCGGCATCGCTTCTGACCGCGCGCGGACTGCCGCGGGCCGGCCGCTCTGTGCAATCCCGCATGGACGCGCGTCGGCCGAACAGGGATCATTCGGGAAATCCGGGCCCGCACGCCCGCGAAACCGGTACACTCGGCGCCGGGCGCGCGCCGGATCGGCATTCGGCGGCGGGCCGCCGCCGACTCTGGAACCGTGATCCCATGACCACACCGATCTATCAGGAAATCAAGGACTTCATCCTCGCGCGCATTCATGCCGGCGAATGGGCGGAAGGCGACCAGGTGCCGTCGGAGAACGAACTCGCGCGCGAATTCAACGTCGCGCGGATGACCGTGAACCGCGCACTGCGCGAACTGACCGCCGAGCAGGTGCTCACGCGCACGCGCGGCTCCGGCACGTACGTCGCGTCGCCGAAGTACGAATCGACGCTCGTCGCGATCCGCAGCATCTCAGACGAAGTCGCCGCGCGCGGCCACGGCTATCGCGCGCAGGTGCTGCTGGTCGGCGCGGCCGTTGCCGACGCGAAGCTCGCCGACGAACTGCAGCTCGACACCGGCAGCCCGATCTTCCATTCGCGCGTGCTGCACTTCGAGAACGACACGCCCGTGCAGCTCGAGGAACGCTGGGTCAATCCGGCCTGCGCGCCCGAATACGCATTGCAGGACTTCACGACGACGACGCCGAACCAGTACCTGACGCGCGTCGCGCCGCTGCAGCGCGTCGAATACCGGATCGAGGCCGCGATGCCCGACGCCGAAACACGCCGCCACCTGACGATGGACGACCGCGAGCCGTGCCTGCTGCTGCATCGGCGCACGTGGTCGCAAGGGATGGTCGCGTCGGTCGCCAACCTGTGGCACCCGGGCAGCCGCTATCGCTTCACCGGGCATTTCTGACGTCGATGCGCGGGCTCAGCGCGCGCCCGGCCGTCCCCAGCGCTCGATCGCACTGACGGCCAGCGTCAGGCCTTCGTCCTGCGCGATGCGCGCGCCGAGTTCCGTTGCGCGCGCCTTCGTGTCGCCGCGCTCCGCGAATGCGATGGCCCCCGCTAGCGCGGCGGCGTCCACGCGCCGCCCCGCGACCGGTGCATCCGCGACGCCAAGCCGCTGCAGCCGGTTCGCCCAGAAGAACTGATCGCCCGCGAACGGCACGACGACGGACGGAATGCCGGCCCGCGCAGCCGAATGCGTGGTGCCCGACCCGCCATGATGGATCGCCATCGACACGCGCGGGAACAGCCGGTCATGCGGCGTATCGCCGATCACGTGAACGTGCGCGGGCAGCATCGACGCGTCGATACCGCTCCAGCCTGGATGGAACAGCGCACGCCGGCCGGCGAGCGCGCGCACGAGTGCATCGGCCATCCCGGCACGATCGAAGCCGGCCATGCTGCCGAAACCGATGTACACGGGAGGATCGCCCGCATCGAGAAACGCCGCGAGATCAGGCGGCGGTTCCCATGCACGTGCATCGATTCGCCACTGGCCGCAGGCCAGCGCCTGCGACGGCCAGTCGGCCGGGCCCGACAGCAGTGCCGGCGACACGCCGTACAGCATCGGATGATCGCTCCACACCCGCCTGCGCGGCGGCAACCCGCACACGCGCGCGCGCGCCGCGTTCGTCGACTTCCTGAACGCCTGCCACAGCAGCGCGTTCACGAACCGGTGGCTCGCACGGTTCAGCCAGCGCGGCACCTTCCCCGGCGGCAGGAACGGCGACGCGAATGCCGCGGTGGGCGTAATCGGGATCATGCCGGCGCCGATCGCCGGCACGCCGCGATACTCGGCAACCGACAAGCCGACGAACGATACGAGCCCCGACACGAGGATCGCGTCGCACCCGGCCGACGCATCCGCGACCTGCCGCATCCACGCGGCCGTGTTCGCATTGGCGATCGCCGCGAGCGCCTTCGACGTGTCGTTGAAGCCGCCGCGCCCGCGCACCGCATCGGCCAATGCGCCCTCCGGCGCAATCGCGCGGCGGATATCGCCGGACAACGCCGCCGACGGCACGCCGAGCATGGCGGCCGAGCCGAGCGTCGCCGCGTCGGCCAGCAGCCGGACGTCATGGCCGGCATCGATCAGCGCACGGCCGAGCGCCGCGAGCGGGCGCGTGTCGCCTTCGGTACCGTAGGTGGCGATGACGAGTTTCATGCGTGACTCCTTGCACCCGACGGTGGCAGGTGGATTCATAAAAGTGCACGTCGTATACTAATGCAATTCGTACACTTTTATCCGATCCCTCGCCATGCCGACTCCGACCGACGATCCGGGCCGCCGCGCGCGCAAGCGCATCCAGATGCTCGCGCACCTCGCCGCCACCGGCGCACGCCTGTTCGACGCGCACGGTTACGATGCCGTCACGATGGAGCAGATCGCCGCGCAGGCCGATGTCGCGAAGCGCACGCTGTACAACCACTTTGCGACGAAGGAAGCCGTGCTCGCGCACTGGCTCGAAGGCGAGCTCGCGCGCGACCTCGCCCATCTGCAGCGCGATGTCGCGCGGCGCAAGACGTTCGTGTCGCGCCTCGGCTGCGTGCTCGATGCATCGGCCGCGTGGTGCGAGCAGCATCCCGCGTACCTGCTCGCGTATCTGCGCCATCGCTTCCTGAGCATCGGCGTGGCCGAACCGGAAAGCGGCAACGAGAACGGCAGCGATATCGCGCTCGTGTGGCAGCAGCTGATCGCGGCCGGGCAGCAATCAGGCGAACTGAACGGCGCGCTGCGGGCCGACCAGCTCGCGACGTGGTTCCATCACCTGTATCTCGCGGCGATGCTGCGCTGGCTGACCGTGCCGGGCCTGTCGCTGAAACGGGAATTCCAGGCGGTCGCGAAGCTGTTTGTCGAAGGCGCGGAAGCGAAACGCTGAACGGCGCCGGTGATGCATCGAGCGACGCAGAACCGGCCAGCGCAGCGCCTCCGGTGAATACGGTGCGATGGCGCGCGTCGCGCGGCGCATACGCATTTTTACGACGAACGCATGCATCGCATGCCAAATTTCCCGCGCGGCAGTATGCTGGCGACGTACGGCTGCGCACGACGCCTCGGGTAATCCCTGTATCGGCACATCGTCGCGCGGCCGTCGCGACCGCAATCATGCGTTGCAAGGAGGGATTCGTGATGGCAACCACGCATCAGCACTTCCACCTCGAACTACGGCACGCCACCGCGCCGACCTATTTCATCAGCTACCTGTTTCCCGCCTTGCTGTTCGTCTACGAGCTGCTGCGCGTCGGCCAATGGATCCGCGATCACGGGATGCAGTTCGGCGCGTTCAAGCAGATGGGTTACGAGTATCTGCTGATGCTGCTGTTCGTCGGGCTGCAGATCCTCGTCGAGGCGATCTTCCTGCTCGGCGCCGCGATGCGCCGCGACAATCGCGACTTCGAGCACCGGCTGCCGAACGTGATCCTCGGGATCGGCTGTTCGATCGCGCTGCTCGCGATCGACCTCGCGATCCAGCTCGCGTTCTGACGGCCGGCGGGCCCGCGCCCGCCGACGGCAGCCGCGCTCAGGCGAGCGCGTCGCGCAGGAACGTCGCGATGGCGGCCAGCACGTCGTCGGTCCGCTCGCGGTGCGGCATGTGCCCGCACCGGCCGAGTAACAGATACGACGATGGCCCCGCGACGCGCGCGGCGATCCGCTTCGGATGCACGTCGGATCCGTATTCGTCGTCTTCGCCGTGAATCGCGAGCGTCGCGCATTGCACGCGCGGCAGATCGTCGTCGAGACTCCAGTGGCGAAACGCGGGCGACAGCCACGTGTCGACCCACGCGCGCAGCACCCATTCGGCCTTGTCGCCGTGATAACGCGCGAGCCGGTCGAGCTGGCCCGGCTCGTCGAACTGCCGCCCCGCGTCGCGAATGCCGGCCAGCGTGCGATCCTCGACGAACGCCTGCGCGGCGATCGTCACGAGCGCACGGCAATGCGCCTGATAGGCGGCGGCACACCCGACCGCCATCCCGCCGCCTACGCTGTGCCCCAACGCGACGAACGCATCGATATCGAGTTGGTCGAGCAATGCCGCGAACGCATGATCGGCCTCGTCGCGCACGAACGTCGTGCCGAGTTTCCCCGGATGCCGATCCGAACGGCCGAAGCCGAGGCGGTCGTAGGCGATCACGTCGCGCTGCGTGGCGCTCGCGAGCTGCGCGGGGAAGTCGCGCCACAGGTCGACGCAGCCGAGCGAATCGTGCAGCAGCACGATCGGCGCGGCCGGCTCAGGTGCGGCCGGCTCGGAGGCGGCCGGCTCGGGCGCACCCGCTGCCCGTTGCGCCGGGCCGCCGCGCCAGCGTTTCGCAAAGAGGCGCCCTTGCGGCGTCTCGACGGTTGTCTCCTCGATCGGAATGTCGGTCATGTGCCTGTCGTCTGCATGAAAGCGGCCGCACCTCGGCGGCCTTGCCGGATCCGGCGATGTTGGCCCGCGCCCAGCGTCAAGCAAGCCCCCACCGCCCGCGTGTTCATTCGGGCTGCGGCGGCAGATACTCCATCTGCGCCTCGTCGTACAGCCGGTAGATCAGCGCCTGCATCGCGCGGATGTCCTCCGATTCGTCGAGCATCCGCATGCTCATGATGATCGGCGACACGAGGTTCGGATCGTCGAGCGGCTTGTAGCTGATGTCGTCGCGCTTCAGCCCGTACACGCTATGCGGCACCACCGACACGCCCTCGCCCATCGCGACGAGACCGAGCGCGATCTGCAGTTCGCGCGTCTCGTAGATCTTGCGCGGCTGCAGCGCGCGATCGTGAAAGGCCGCGAGCACCTGGTCCGCATAACTCGGGCGCGGCGCCTTCGGAAAGATGATCAGCGTGTCGTTCACGAGATCGTGCAGCGACAGCACGGGCTTCGCGCTGTCGAGCACATGGCCGACCGGCAGCGCGACGATCATCCGCTCCTCGCGCAGCACGACGCGCCGCACGCTCGGGTCCTCGTGGCGGATGCGCCCGAACCCGACGTCGATGCGCCCTTCCTTCAGCGCCTTGATCTGGTCCATCGTCGACATCTCGTGCAGGCTCAGCTCGACGGCCGGATACTCGCTGCGAAAGCGCCGGATGATCTTCGGCAGCATCCCGTACAGCGTCGAGCCGACGAAGCCGACCGACATGCTGCGTTCGATCTTGCCGACCCGCTTCGTCATCGATTCGAGCTCGGTCGTCTGTGCGAGCAGCTGCACCGCGTGCGAATAGAAGAAGCGCCCCGCGTCGGTCAGCTTCAGCGGCCGCGCGTTGCGCTCGAACAGCGGCACGCCGAGCGCTTCCTCGAGCTGCTGGATCTGCCGGCTCAGCGGCGGCTGCGCGATATGCAGCCGTTCGGCCGCCCGCGTGAAATTCCGCTCTTCGGCAACCGCGACGAAGTAGCGGAGGTGTCTCAACTCCATGTTCGATGTCTCCCGGACAGCGATCCGGCGGTCAACCCTGGCCGGACGATGTCGTCACGATACCGCAGGCGGCGCAATCCGCCACGCACGACCCCGGCCCGGCGCCGCCCAAAGCAAAACGGGAAGCCCGCGAGCTTCCCGTTGCCTGATCGGCGCCGCGGCACGGCGGCGTCACGCGCCGTCCGTCACACCTCGGTCGCGTAGAGCGCGTCGCGCTGCGCGTCGCTCAGCGAGTCGAGCGGCACGTCCGGCAGCTGGTAGCAGATCATCGTGCCGTACAGCTCCGCGAGGCAATTGCTGCCGGCGTCGAGCGCGTAGCCGTCCTCGCCGTCGGGCGCCGGCGGGTACACTTCGCGCCACGCGTTGATCGCGGCTTCGATTCGCACGATGGAAACGGGTCCGGCCTTCCGCTCGGCGGGTGATGCGCTCATGGATTCCTCTGGGTTGCGCGCTCCGCGGGCCGTATCGGCCCGCATGGAACGATGAAAACGCCGGGCATCTCGCCGGCCGCCGCACCGCGCGCGCGCCGGATGCCGATCCGCGCTGCGCGCCCCGCGCCGGCCGGGCCATGGCCCGGTAGGGTCGGGCAATATAACCGGCTTTGACCCCGTGCAGGCAAAAGCCGGGCAAAAAAAACGGGAAGCGCGCGGCTTCCCGTTTCGTCGCATGCCGCGCGGCTGTACGCCGCGCCCGCGTCAGCCCGCGGTTTCGCGGTTCGCCACCGGCTGCCGCTGTGCGCCGCGGCTCGCGGCGACCCACGGCGCGATTTCCATGTCCTCGTAGCGCACGAAACGGCTCTTCTTCAGGAACCGGAAGCCGAGCCACACGACGAGGAACAGCGGAATGCCGATATAGGTCGCGGCCACGCCGGCCCAGTCGATCCGGTTCGCGAGGAACGCCTGATAGTCCTGCCCGAGCGCGATCACGAGGCACAGCACGAATGCGAACAGCGGGCCGAACGGGAACCACTTCGACTGATACGGCAGCTGGTCGAGCGCGTAGCCCTGCTTCACGTACCCCTTGCGGAACCGGTAGTGGCTGACCGCGATGCCGAGCCATGCGATGAAGCCCGTCATCCCCGACGTGTTCAGCAGCCACAGGTAGACCGTCTTGTCGCCGTACAGCGACGTGAAGAAGCACAGCGCGCCGACGGCCGTCGTCGCGTACAGCGCGTTGCGCGGCACGCCGCCGCGCGACAGCTTCGCGAAGATCCTCGGCGCACGGCCTTCGGTCGCGAGGTTGTAGAGCATCCGCGTGGACGCGTACATGCCCGAGTTGCCGGCCGACAGCACGGCCGTCAGGATCACCGCGTTCATCACGCCGGCCGCGAATGCGAGGCCCGCGTGGCGGAACACGAGCGTGAACGGGCTCACGCCGATGTCGGTCACGTCCGTCTTCAGCAGGTTCGGGTCGGTATAGGGAATCAGCACGCCGATCACGAAGATCGCGAACACGTAGAACAGCAGGATCCGCCAGAACACCTGGCGCACCGCGCGCGGGATCGTCGTGCGCGGGTTTTCCGATTCGCCGGCCGCGACGCCGATCAGCTCGGTGCCCTGGAACGAGAAGCCGGCGATCATCGCGACGCCCATCAACGCCGGCAGGCCGCCCGCGAACGGAGCGTCGCCGATCGTCAGGTTGCCCCAGCCGTTGCCCGGCGCGCCCTTCAGAATGCCGAAGATCATCAGCAGGCCGACGCCGATGAACGCGACCACGGTGACGACCTTGATCAGCGCGAACCAGTATTCGGCCTCGCCGAAGCCGCGCACGGTCAGCGCGTTGAGCAGGAACATCACGCAGAGGAACGCCGCGCTCCACCACACGCCCGGGACGTCCGGAAACCAGTAATGCATCACGAGCTGCGCGGCGACGAGCTCCACCGCGATCGTCACGGCCCAGTTGTACCAGTAGTTCCAGCCGAGCGCGAAACCGAAGCCCTCGTCCACGTATTTCGCGCCGTAGGTCGCGAACGAGCCCGACACCGGCATGAACGCGGCCATTTCGCCGAGGCTCGTCATCAGGAAGTAGACCATCAGGCCGATCAGCATGTACGCGACCATCGCGCCGCCGGGGCCGGCCTGCGAGATCGACGCGCCGGACGCGACGAACAGGCCCGTGCCGATCGAGCCGCCGATGGCGATCATCGTCAGGTGGCGCGCCTTCAGCGCGCGATGAAGCTTGGGTGGGTTCGCGGACGAACCGGGTTGGTCGGATTTCGGAAGTGCGGACATAAACGAGACGAACGTTGAGCGGGCCGGCATCCGTAGCCGGCGCATGCGGAATCGGAGCGCGGGGCGCGTCCTGCGATGCATTCGATGCGGCCCCGATACGCGTTGCGCGGCGGGCGCCTGCGGCGAAGCGCGGATTCTACCTGATTCGTCACGGGGACAGCTCGGGTGCCGCCGCCCGTGGCCGCTCCGGAGATTTCGCAGAATCAAGGGGTTGGCCGCGTCGCGACCGGGTCAGGCCGGGCCGTCGCCGCGCTCCGGTGCAAAAACCATGTACTCCGGGCCGTCATCCCGTTTTCCTCTCCCAGGTGTTTCTCCGTTGGCTTGTCGCAATCCGCCAGCTACCACGCCGGCATACATAATCGCCGGGTAATCACGGGATTATTCAGACAAAATGACCGATATCGGCAATTGATTCAAATCAAATCACTCGCACCTAAAGCGGTAACGATGCGTAACCGTTTTGAATCACCGCCCCGGCATGCATGTTTTGCATGCGCACACGAATGCCTGGAATTCGCGAGATAATGCGGCCCGATTCGAAATCAACAGCGAGCGGAATCGCCAACGACGCGAAATCCGCCGCCCGCCACCCTCGAGGATGAAGTCATTCACGCTGCCCGCCACGCTGCGCCGCCATACGGCGTCGATCGTGGCACGCATTCTGTCGCCCCGCGGCGTACTCGTTGCGGGGATTTTGCTGCTGATGTTCAGCTGGGGGCTTTCCACGGCGCTTTTAATCGAGGCGCGGCGCGATGCATATGAGCATGCGGTCGAAAATGCACGCAACCTGATGCTGCTGATCGAACGCGATATCGCGCGCAATATCGAGCTCTACGATTTGTCGCTGCAGAACGTCCTCGACGGCGTGGCCGATCCGGAACTGACGACATTGCCGCCCCGCCAGCGCCATCGGCTGCTGTTCGACCGCGCCGCCACCGGCGAATATCTCGGGTCGCTGTTCGTGATGGATGCGCACGGCAATATCGTGATCGATTCGAGCGCGTCGCCCGCGCGGCAAGGCAACTTTGCGGATCGCGACTATTTCACCGTGCACCGCAACGATGTCGCGCAGGGCCTCTATATCAGCCGGCCGTACGCATCCCGGCTGCGCGGCGGCGCGCTGACGATCGCGCTCAGCCGCCGGATCACGCTGCCCGACGGCTCGTTCGGCGGCATCGTCGTCGGCACGCTCAGCATCGACTACTTCCGCGCGCTGCTCGACGGCCTCGCGGTCGGCAAGCACGGCAGCGCGGCAATCGCCGAGCTCAACGGCACGCTCGTGAGCCGCCTGCCCTACGACGCGCGCGTGGTCGGCATCGACCTGCGCAGGTCGCCGCTGTTCATCGAGGCGCTGCGCAGGCGGGAAGGCGTGCTGTCGGGCGTCGGCAGCATCGACGGCGTGCGGCGCGTCTATGTTTACAAGCATCTCGCCGGCCTGCCGCTGATCGTCGACGTCGCGCCCGCCGAGGTCGACATCTACGCGTCGTGGCACCACCGCGCGATCTGGACCGTCGTGCTGATGTGCCTGTTCACCGGGTTCATCGCGTGGGGATCGCTGGCGCTGTCGCGCGAACTGACGCGCCGGCAGGTCGCCGAATCGAAGCTGTACCGGCTCGCGCACACCGATGCGCTGACGGGCCTCGACAACCGCGGCACGTTCGACACGGTGCTCGCGAAGGAAGCGCAGCGGGCGTCACGCAGCGGCCGCCCGCTGTCGGTGCTGTTCGTCGACGTCGATCACTTCAAGGCGTTCAACGACTACTACGGCCACCCGGCCGGCGACGACGTGCTGCGGCGCGTCGCGCAAACCGCGTCGCGCTGCCTGCGTCGCGACGGCGATCACGTCGCGCGCTACGGCGGCGAGGAATTCGTCGTCACGCTGCCCGACACCGATGCGCAAGGCGCGCTGACCGTCGCCGAAGGCATCCGGCGCGCGATCGCGGAGCTCGGCATCGAGCACGTGAAAAGCCCGTACGGGCGTGTCACGGCGAGCATCGGCGCGGCGACCGCCGCCGACGGCCGCCTGAACGCCGCGACGCTGCTGCGGCGTGCCGACGAGGCGCTGTACCGCGCGAAGTCCGGCGGACGCAACCGCGTGCTGGAAGCGCAGCCGGGCACCGCGGACGCATGACATCGCGCTGACGTGACGCGAAACCGCGCGGCGGCCGGCCCCGCCGGACGACCGCGCCGTGGACAGCCCTGCCGCGTTCGGCTAGCGTTACGTCTGCTGCGCATGCGGCGCGGCGCCGGCCCGCGCAGGCCGCGATGCGCGTTCCGGCCACTCCAGCTCCGTCATGACCACTCCGTTCCCTGCCCGGCTGCCTCCGCTCCTGCGCAACGCGCTCCGCCCGCTGCTCGACCCGTACCGCCGCTACCGGCACGCGAAGCTGATCCATGCGGCGCGCGTCGCGCTCGCGATTCTCGTGTCGATCGCGCTGTCCACCGGCCTGAACGTGCCGCACGGCGAGTGGTCGACGATTACCGTGCTGATCGTCGTCGGCGGGCTGCAGCATCACGGCAACATCCGCAAGAAGGCGGCCGAGCGCGCGCTCGGCACGTCGATCGGCGCGCTCGCGGGGCTCGGGCTGATCCTGCTGTATTCCGCCGCGCACGCACCGATCGCGATCTACCTGCTGATGGCGCTCGCGTGCGGCATCTGCGCGTATCACGCGATCGGCAAGGCCGGCTATATCGCGCTGCTGTCGGCGATCACGATGGTGATCGTCGCCGGGCACGGCGACAACGAGATCGTCGACGGCCTGTGGCGCGCGGTGAACGTGCTGATCGGCATCGCGATCGCGCTGGCGTTCTCGTTCGCGCTGCCGCTCTATGCGACCTACTCGTGGCGCTACAAGCTCGCCGACGCGCTGCGCGCGTGCGCGGCCGTGCATGCGCGGGTCGCGGGCGACCGCCAGGTGAGCGACGACGCGCACCTGAAGGAAATGGCCGCGCTGAGCGCGCTGCTCGTACAGTTGCGTTCGCTGATGCCGTCGGTGTCGAAGGAATGCGAGACGTCGATGACGCAGCTCGAGGCGATCCAGCGCAGCCTGCGCCTGTGCATCGGCTATCTGGAGATCCTGTCGAGCGCGGTGCCGGCCCGCGACGACGTCGCGGCCCGCGAATACATGCGCGTCGACATGAAGGCCGTGAACCGGCGCATCCGCGATACGCTGGTCGGCGCGAGCCGCGCGCTCAAGTTCGGCACGCCGAGCCGGCTCGCGCCGCGCCGCCGGCCGGCCGACCCACCGCACGACGCACCGCCGCCGCAGTTGTCGGGCTACGTGTCGATCACGGCCAAGCTGGCCGTGGAAGTCGACCAGTTGCGCGAGAAACTGCTCGACACCGCGCAGTCGTGGAACATCTGACGCTCGCGGGCATCCGGGCGTCACGCCGACGCCTTTCATATTCCTTTCGGATCGGCGCACCGGCATCCTGACCGCTGCAGCCCCGCCATTCGGCCGATCCGGCCCCGGAAACACGGCCGGCGTCCGGGCTCATCGGCGCCTGATTTGCTGCGATTTCGCGCCGCCCCGGGCGGCGTTCTCTACCCGGTTAACCGCCCGTCAGGCCCGCCGCGACAGGCCCGGCGACGGTTCCGGACGAAAATCAACCCTTGCCCCAACCTCCCGGACAGCCGATACTCGCATATTCCGCGAAATACGATCCCACCGGCTTCAATCCACGGTAATTCCTATGAGCACGATTCTCGAAAGCCTCCCGACCGGCCAGAAGGTCGGTATCGCCTTCTCCGGCGGCCTGGACACCAGCGCAGCGCTGCACTGGATGAAACTCAAGGGCGCCGTCCCGTACGCATACACGGCGAACCTCGGCCAGCCCGACGAAGACGATTACGACGCGATCCCGAAACGCGCGATCGAATACGGCGCAGCCGGCGCCCGCCTGATCGACTGCCGCGCGCAGCTCGTCGCAGAAGGCATCGCGGCGCTGCAAAGCGGCGCGTTCCACATCACGACGGCCGGCGTCACGTACTTCAACACCACGCCGATCGGCCGCGCCGTGACGGGCACGATGCTCGTCGCCGCGATGAAGGAAGACGGCGTCAACATCTGGGGCGACGGCAGCACGTACAAGGGCAACGACATCGAGCGCTTCTACCGCTACGGCCTGCTCGTGAACCCGGATCTGAAGATCTACAAGCCGTGGCTCGACCAGACGTTCATCGACGAGCTCGGCGGCCGTGCCGAAATGTCCGAATTCATGAACCAGGCAGGCTTCGCGTACAAGATGTCGGCCGAGAAGGCCTACTCGACCGATTCGAACCTGCTCGGCGCGACGCACGAAGCGAAGGATCTCGAAAGCCTCGAGAGCGGCATCAAGATCGTGAACCCGATCATGGGCGTCGCGTTCTGGCGCGACGACGTGAAGATCGCCGCGGAAGAAGTGACGGTGCGCTTCGAAGCCGGCCAGCCGGTCGCGCTGAACGGCGTCGAGTTCACCGACCCGGTCGAGCTGCTGCTGGAAGCGAACCGCATCGGCGGCCGTCACGGCCTCGGCATGAGCGACCAGATCGAAAACCGGATCATCGAGGCGAAGAGCCGCGGCATCTACGAAGCCCCGGGCCTCGCGCTGCTGTACATCGCGTACGAGCGTCTGGTCACCGGCATCCACAACGAAGACACGATCGAGCAGTATCGCGAGAACGGCCGCCGTCTCGGCCGCCTGCTGTACCAGGGCCGCTGGTTCGACCCGCAGGCGATCATGCTGCGTGAAACGGCCCAGCGCTGGGTCGCGCGCGCGATCACCGGCGAAGTGAAGATCGAACTGCGCCGCGGCAACGACTACTCGATCCTGAGCACGAAGTCGCCGAACCTCACGTACCAGCCGGAACGCCTGTCGATGGAGAAGGTGGCATCGACGTTCTCGCCGCGCGACCGGATCGGCCAGCTGACGATGCGCAACCTCGACATCACCGATACGCGCGACAAGCTGCGCGTGTATTCGCAAGTCGGGCTGCTGACGCCGGGCGAAGCATCGGCGCTGCCGCAGATCAAGGGCGACGACAAGTAAGTCGCCTCGCTCGACGCCGTGCCGCATCGCTGGATGCGGCACGGTCAGGCAGGCTGCGCGGGTTGATCCTCTTCTTCACGCACGCAGCCTGCCGCTCCCTCCCTCTCCCCCCGCCATTCCGCTTCCCCTTCCGCAATTGCATCACGCCGCGTAGCGCACCGACGGCACGGCACCGCCGCGCCAGTCATGGCAAGCTGCGAGTCATCTCGATGCATGAAGCCGGGCGTGCTCGCGATACGCACCTGCCCGGCGTCCCGGCGCACCGGCCGCGCCTACGAGTGATGCCGCACGCCCGGCACGGCCGCTTCCCTCGCACCCTTGCGGCTCAGCATCAGCGTGACGACCGCCGACACCGCGAGCGTGCCCGCCACCACGTAGAGCCCCGCGGCATAACCACCCGTCACGTGCTTCAGCCAGCCGATCGCGAACGGCCCGACGAACCCGCCGAGGTTGCCGATCGAGTTGATCATCGCGATGCCGGCCGCCGCGCCGGCACCCGACAGGAACGCGCTCGGCATCGCCCACAGCGGCGCCTTCGCGGCACTGATCCCGATGTTGACGACGACCAGCGCGAGCACGGTGAGCAGCGCGGTGCCCGCCTGCCCCGCAAACACGAAGCCGATACACGCGAGCACGCACGGAATCACGACGTGCCAGGTGCGCTCGCCGCTGCGATCCGAATGCCTCGCCCAGGCGATCATCGCGACGACCGCGGCGATGCTCGGGATGCCGGTGAGCAGACCCGTCTGCAGCGCGGTGAAGCCGAACTGCTTGACCATCAACGGCGCCCACAGGCCGAGCGTATACAGTCCCGCCGACGTGCCGAAATAGATCAGCGCAAGCGCCAGCACGCGCGGATCGCGCAGCGCCTGCCACGCGCCGGCGGTATGTCCGGCATGCGTGTGGCGCGCATCGGCTTCGGCTTTCAGCTTCGCGACCAGCCAGTCGCGCTCGTCCGCCCGCAGCCATGCGGCCTTCGACGGCGAATCGGTCAGGCACCTGAGCACGACGAAGCCGAGCACGACCGCCGGCAGCGCTTCGACGATGTACAGCATCTGCCAGTCGGCGAGCCCGAACATCGGCGGCATCTGCATGATCGCGCCCGACAGCGGCGAACCGATCGCGGTCGAGATCGGCGCGGCCGCCATGAACCACGCGGCGGCCACCGCACGCTGCTTCGCGGGAAACCACAGGCTCAGGTACAGGATGATGCCGGGGAAGAATCCGGCCTCGGCCATGCCGAGCAGGAAGCGCAGCACGTAGAAGCTCGTCGGCCCGGCCGCGAATGCGGACACCGCCGACACGATCCCCCACGTGACCATCACGCGTGCGATCCAGATGCGCGCGCCGACGCGATGCAGAATCAGGTTGGACGGCACTTCGAACAGGAAGTAGCCGATGAAGAACAGGCCGCCGCCGAACCCGAACGCGGTCGGCGACAGGCCGATCGCCTTGTTCATCGTCATCGCGGCAAAGCCGACGTTGACGCGATCGAGAAAGCTGACGAAATAAAGCAGCATCACGAACGGAATGATGCGCCACATCAGTTTCCGCGCGACGCGGGTTTCCAGATCCGCTTGCATGTATCTCCTCCTTCGAGGTCGAGCCGTGCTCTGCCGTGAATGCTCGCCGGCGCCGCCGCGAAACGGGCGCCGGGGCGCCCGGGCGCCCGGCTCGCGTCGGATGCGCGAGTCGCGGGCAGGAAAACGGGGAGACGATGAACGGGCGACAGCCGGTGACCGGTTGCGCACGCGCGCCGCCGCTACGTCGCGGCCCGCCCGCCCATCGCCGTCCGTGTCATCAGGCGGCGATCGCCGCGTTCGCGACACGCTCGCAGACAGCCGCCGTCACCTGCGCGGTCGTCGCGCTGCCGCCGAGATCGCGCGTGTGCAGCGACGGGTCGGACGTCACCGCCTCGATCGCCTGCATCACGCGCGCGGCGGCTTCCGCTTCGCCGAGGTGGTCGAGCAGCATCACGACCGACCAGAACGTGCCGACCGGATTCGCGAGCCCCTTGCCCATGATGTCGAACGCGGAGCCATGGATCGGCTCGAACATCGACGGATAACGGCGCTCGGGATCGATGTTGCCGGTCGGCGCGATGCCGAGGCTGCCGGCGAGCGCGGCCGCGAGATCGCTGAGGATGTCCGCGTGCAGGTTGGTCGCGACGATCGTGTCGAGCGACGCCGGCCGGTTGACCATGCGCGCGGTCGCCGCGTCGACAAGCTCCTTGTCCCACGTCACGTCGGGGAACTCCTGCGCGACCTGCTTCGCGATCTCGTCCCACATCACCATCGCGTGCCGCTGCGCGTTGCTCTTCGTGATCACGGTCAGCAGCTTGCGCGGACGCGACTGCGCGAGCCGGAACGCGAAGCGCATGATGCGTTCGACGCCGGCGCGCGTGAGGATCGACACGTCGGTCGCGGCCTCGATCGGATGGCCCTGGTGCACGCGGCCGCCGACGCCCGCATATTCGCCCTCGGAGTTCTCGCGGACGATCACCCAGTTCAGGTCGCCGGGCCCGCAGCGCTTCAGCGGCGCGTCGATACCGGGCAGGATGCGCGTCGGTCGCACGTTCGCATACTGGTCGAAGCCCTGGCAGATCTTCAGGCGCAGCCCCCACAGCGTCACGTGATCGGGCACGTCGGGGTCACCCGCCGAGCCGAACAGGATCGCGTCCTTGCCGCGCAGCGCGTCGAGGCCGTCCGCCGGCATCATCGCGCCGTGCTCGCGGTAATAATCGGCGCCCCAGTCGAAATCCTCGAATTCGAACGCGAAGCGGTCGCTGCCGCGGGCCAGCGCCTCCAGCACCTGCTTGCCGGCCGGCACCACTTCCTTGCCGATCCCGTCGCCGGGAATCGTTGCGATACGGTAGGTCTTCATGCGCACATCCTCGATTGATCGTCAGCGTGGAGGCACTTTACCGAACCAGGAGTGCAGGAACCGGTGCTAGACTCAAAGCATCTTTAACTTGAATTCATGAATCCCGTCATGGCGGATACCGTCCAGCCGGCCGATCTCGGCTTCTTCTCGACGCTCGCCGCCTCCGGCAGCCTCAGCGCGGCCGCGCGCGAACTCGGGCTGACCGCGGCGGCCGTCAGCAAGCGGCTCACGCAGATGGAACGGCGCGCGGGCGTCACGCTGGTGAACCGCACGACGCGGCGGATGATGCTGACGCCGGAAGGCGACGTGTATCTCGACTACGCGCGCCGGATCCTCGACCAGATGGACGAACTCGGCGAGTTGCTCGGCAGCGCGAAGCAGCGCCCGAAGGGGTTGCTGCGCGTGAATGCGACGCTCGGTTTCGGCCGCAGCCACGTCGGCCCGGCGATCTCACGCTTCGTCGCGCGGTATCCGGAAGTGTCGGTGCAACTGCAGTTGTCGGTGATGCCGCCGCCGCTCACCGACGACGCGTTCGACGTGTGCATCCGCTTCGGCGAGCCGCCCGATGCGCGCGTCGTCGCGCGGCGGCTCGCGCCGAACCGCCGGCTGCTGTGCGCGGCGCCCGCGTATCTCGCGCGGCACGGCACCCCGGGCACGCCGCACGACCTGACGCGGCACAACTGCATCGGCATCCGCCAGGGGGACGAGGGTTACGGCGTCTGGCGCCTGACGAGCGGGCGCGGCACGGCGCGTTATACGGAAGCCGTGCGGATCAACGGCAACCTGACGACGAACGACGGCGAGATCGCCGTGAAGTGGGCGCTCGACGGGCACGGGATCCTGATGCGCGCGGAATGGGATCTGCGCGACTACCTCGCCGACGGGCGCCTGGTCGTCGTGCTGCCCGATCACGAAACGCCGGGCGCCGACATTTATGCGGTGTATGCGCAGCGTCACCAGATGTCCGCGCGGATTCGGGCGTTCGTGGATTTTCTGGCGGAGGAGCTGGGGCGGTTGAGGACGGTGCAGGAAAAACCGTAAGGCCGGATCAAGCCGCCGTCGCCATATGCGTGCGGCACCGACGACGCTCGACGGCCGAATCGCCCTGCACGTGGCCACGGTTCGCTCCGCATGCGCACGGGCTTGTCTCGCCAGGGTGGGCATCAAAAGGCAAATGTTCTGGCGAAACACGGCGCACGATCGCCAGAATATTTGCATCTCGATGCACCGCCCCCACCCTGCGACGCGGCTCGCGCTGCGCGCCCCCGAGCAGGCGCACATGGCCGCCGCACTTCACCTCGTGCACGATTGACCGCCCTTCGTTCAGCGCTCCTCGTTCACGCCACTGCGACCTGACTCCCCTCGCGATCGTTCATCTCGACGACTTCCGGCACCAGTTGTCGCGCCATGGCCCCCGCGACGGCCACGCCCTCCCGATCCCGTTCAAACCGCTCGACGATCCAGTCGACGAACGCGCGCACGCCGGGCGACACATGCGGGCGCTTCACGTACACGGCCGACACCGCGATCGCACCCGGCCGCCAGCGCGGCAGCACTTCCCGCAACCGCCCCGCGTCGATCAGCGGCTGCGCGGCGACGCGCGGCGGCTGGATCAGCCCGAGGCCATGCACGCCGCACGCCAGGTACGCCTGCTCGTCCTCCACACTGACGATCCCGTCGAGCCGCACCTTGCGCACCGCGCCATCGACGAGGAAATCGAGTTCGGCCGTACGCTGCCCCGGAACCGACGACGCGCCGACCGCACGATGCACGGCCAGATCGTCGAGCGTGCGCGGCGCGCCGTGGCGGTCGAGATACGCGGGGCTCGCGCATGTCACGCGCTCGAGCGTGCCGAGCCGGCGCGCAACGAGCGACGAATCGGGCAGTTCGCCAAGCTGGACGCTGCAGTCGATCGCGTCGCCGATGCGATCGGCCGGGCGCCCGGATACGCCCAGCGTCAGCGCCAGATCGGGATGCCGTGCATGGAACTCGCCGAGCGCCGGCACCACGATCGCATCCGCGACCGCCGCCGGCAGCTCGACGCGCAGCGGCCCGCTCGGGTGCAGGGCGGCGCCGCGAATGCTGGCCTCGAGCTCGTCGACGTCGGCCGTGATGCGCACGCAGCGCCGGTAATACGCGTCGCCTTCGGGCGTCGCCCGCAGCGCGCGCGTCGTACGCACCAGCAACGGCATGCCGAGCGCCGTTTCGAGCTCCTGCACGGTCCGCGTCGCGGTGGCGCGCGAAATGCCGAGCGCCTGCGCCGCGCGCGTAAAGCTGTTCATTTCGACGATGCGCGTGAAGATGCGCATCGCGCGGATCGGATTGTCCACCGGACACCCCTGCATGTTTGCCGCATGCCGCGGCGCACGCTTGCGCGCCCGCCGTGCATGCGTATCGAGGAACGCCGCGCCGCCGGCGCGGCAGACGGTTCAGCCGTTCGCCGCCGCGGCGCCGCGCGCCGGGTCGTCGAGCAGCCGTTGCGCCAGCGCGAGTGCGTCGTCGCGGGTGGCGGCCGCGTTCAGCGGATAACCCCAGACCTTCTCGAACGCGCCCGAGAACGCGTCGAGCGCCGCGCGCCGCGCGGCGTCGGGCTCGATCGCGATCATCGCGGGGATCCATTCGTGCGACTGCGCGCGGTTGGCCTTGCTCCACTTCGCGAGCTGCTTGCGCAACTCGTGATCGTCGGCGCCGCGTTCATTGCCGGACGGCGCATCGTCGGTCAGAAGAACGAACGGTTCGCGACGCGCGAGCAATGCGTCGAGTTCGGCGATCAGGCGGGCGGGGTCGGTGTGCGTCGAACCGGTGTAACGCAACCAGACAAACGGGAATTCGGTCGTGGTGATGTGCATGTCGGCCTCCAGATGAGAACGATTCTCATTTTATGGATCGAGGCCCGCGGCGTCATTTATCGTCCCGGCCAACCGCTTGCCCGATCCGGCCAATCGCGCCCGGATGGCGCGAGTCGCGCGGTTCAGCGTTGCCGGTCGGTCAGGAATTGCGTCGGCGACTTGCCGGTCGCCTTGCGGAACATCGTCACGAAGCTGCTCGCGCTCTCGTAGCCGAGCTCGATCGCGATCTGGTGCACGCGGCGGCCGGTCGTCAGCATCCGCAGCGACAGCGCGACGTGCAGCCGCCGGCGCCAGTCGCCGAGGCTCATCCCGAGCTCCTTCGCCGCGAGCCGCGTCAGGCTGCGCTCGCTGATGCCCGCGCGCCGCGCGAGCTCGGCCAGCGGCGACTTGTCGGCCGGATCGGCGAGCAGATGGTCGATCAGCTTGCGCAGCCGGCGATCGGCGGGCATCGGCAGGTACAGGTCCTCGACCGGTGCGGCGACGAGTTCGTCGAGCAGCGTCGCCATCAGCCGCCCCTGCGGCCCGTCGACGTCGTACAGGTTCGGAAAGCTCGCCGCCTTCAGCAGCAGTTCGCGCAGCAGCGGCGACACCGACAGCGTGCAGCAGCGCGCGGGGAGGTCGAGGGCGGCATCCGGTTCGACCAGCACCGCGTAGAACGTCGCGCCGGCCGAGCCGCGCGCCGCGTGCGGAACGTCGCCCGGAATCCATACCGTGCATTGCGGCGGCGCGCTCCACACGCCGCCGTCGATCTCGCAATAGATGACGCCGCTCAACGTGTAGAGCAACTGCGCCTGCGGATGGCTGTGCCGCTCGAGCCGCCATTCGGGCTCGACGACCGAGCCGCCGAAGACGACGAGCGGACGCGGCACGTGGAAGACTTCGTCATCCGCTGCGGGGTCGGTGGTCGGAGGAAGCTGGCGCATGAAACGGTGGACGATGGAGGAAGCCGGACGCCCTGCCCGCGCGCCCTTTCGTGCTTATACCAGAAAGGCGCCGGCGCGGCCCTGCCGCCCGGACGGGTGCCCGTGCGGGGCCCGCGCGGCGTCTGCAGCCGCCTGCCGATGCGAATACAATGCCTCGATCCCCGCCGCCGCCCCCACCTGCCGGAGCCGTCATGTTCGACCTGACCACGCTGACCACCTTCACGGCCGTCGTCCTGGGCCTGTTCCTGATTCCCGGCCCCGCCGTGCTGCTCGTGCTGAGCCGCACCGTGCAGGGCGGCCGCAAGACCGGCATCCTGACCGGCCTCGGCGTCGCCAGCGGCGACTTCGTGCATACGCTGTTCGCGGCCGTCGGCCTGTCGGCGCTGCTGATGACGTCGGCGCTCGCGTTCAATGTCGTGAAGGTGATCGGCGCCGCGTACCTGATCTATCTCGGCGTGCGCGCGCTGCTGGAGAAGCCGTCCGATCCGTCGCTGCCGAGCGTATCGCCCGTCACCCCGCTCAAGGCGTACCTGCAGGCGATTCCCGCCGAGGTGCTGAATCCGAAGACCGCGCTGTTCTTCCTCGCGTTCATGCCGCAATTCGTGCATCCGGAACGCGGCTCGACGTTCGTGCAGTTCGCGGTGCTCGGGCTGATCTTCGTCGTGCTCAGCTCGCTCTACACGACGCTGATCGCCTGCTCGATCCGTCCGCTCGGCCGCATCGTGAAGCGGCTCACGTGGCTCACGCGCTGGCAGGGGAAGATCATCGGCTCGATCTTCATCGCGCTCGGGCTGCGCGTGGCCGTGCAGCAGCGCTGACACGCACGGCCGCATGACGTCCGCCGCCACGCCCGCCGGCGAAGCGCTCTACACCGACCCGCGCCTCGTCGCGGTCTACGACCTGTTCAACGCGGGCGATCGGGATTTCGCGTTCTACGCGTCCGTGATCGGCACCGCACGCCGACGCATCCTCGACCTCGGCTGCGGCACCGGCACGTTCGCGCGCCGGCTCGCGGCAGCCGGGCACGACACCGTGGCGATCGATCCCGCGCCGGCGATGATCGAATACGCCCGACGCCAGCCGGGCGCCGACGCGGTCCACTGGCTTGCGTGCGGGCTGGACGGCCTGCCGCCCGACGCGCCGCCGTTCGATGCGGTCGTGATGACCGGGCATGCGTTCCAATGCCTGCTGACCGACGCCGAAATCGATACGACGCTGCGCGGCGCGCGGCGCGTGCTCGCCGACGGCGGCCGCTTCCTGTTCGAGACCCGCAATCCGCGCATCGCGCCGTGGCGTGCATGGACGCCGGCACATTCGGCGCGCAGCGTCGAATCGCGCGAGTCGGGCATCGTCGACCTGCATCATGCGGTGCGCTCCGTGGATGGCGCGATCGTCACGTTCGACACGCACTACCGCTTCCGCCGCGACGACACGGTGCTGACGAACACGAGCCGGCTGCGCTTCATCACTCAACCCGACTTGCGGGAGCGCGTGATCGCGGCCGGATTCTCGTCGGCCGACTGGTACGGTGACTGGCAGCACGCACCGTTCGACGCTGCGACCAGCGCGGAGATCATCGCGATCTGCCGCGCGTGAGTGCGCGTTTCCGGTCGCGTCAGCCCGCCACCGGCAGCGTGTCCACCGCATACACATGCCGCAGCGTGCGGCCCAGCACCGGATCGTCCAGCTCGACCTCGAACCGCTCGGCCGGCCGGATGCCGCCGATCGCCGCCAGCGTGCCGCACAGCATCGCGGTGCCGTCGACGAAGCGGCCGTCGTGGCGTGCGAACTGCGCGAGCAGGTCGTCCGGTGCGCGCATCGTGCTCACCTTGCCTTCCTGGTACAGCACGCGCTCGCCGTCGATCGTCGCGTAGGCGCGCAGCACGAGCTGATCCCAGTGCCCGGCCACGTCGTCGAGCTTCCACAGCGTGTTCGCGCACGGCTTGCCGCACATCTGCTTCGACACCGTGATCCCGTACGTCTCGACCTCGCGGTCGGTGTGATCGGACGCGATGCCGACGAACGTCTCGCCGCCGTCGCGCACCAGCACGAATTCCGCTTCGCCGCTGCTCTGCCCGCCCGACACCTGGATTGCGGGCGACGGATCGAGGCGGTCGGCCGCGACGCGGTAGAACACGGGCGTCGTCGCCGGGCGCTTGACGCCCAGTTCCTCCAGCTCGCGGATGTGCTTCTCCATGGCGGCCGTGTCGCGGCCGGTCCAGCCCGCGATCACGAGCGTGTCGATCGCGATCGCGCGCTCGGTGCGGCCGTCGCGACCGTCGATCGCAAACGTGATGGTTTTCATCGAATGCTCCTCGTAGCGGGCGGCGCACGCGCGATGCGGCGCCGCCCGCAATGTGTCGTGAATGGCCGGGCTCAGGCCGGGTCGTAGTAGTGGATCTCCAGCAGCACGCAGCCGCCGTTCGACTTGAACGGGCCGTGCCATGCGCCGGGCGGGCGCACCGCATACGTGTAGCCCTTGAACGGCGTGCCGCCGTTGCCGTGTTCGTCGTTGCCGACGGTCAGGTCGCCTTCAACGAGAAACACCTCTTCCCAGTAGTCGTGCACGAACGGCTTCTTCGTATGCAGCCCGGCCGGCAGGCGCAGCAAGCGCGTGCGGCTGCCGCGCTTCCGCTCGGTGTCGAGCGCGCCGGACAGGATCAGTTCCTGCGCGCCGGAGGCCGGGTCATAGCCTTCCGGCAGTTGCCAGTCGCGCTGCATGTCCAGCGTATGGAATTCG
The DNA here is from genome assembly GCF_024704855.1 of Burkholderia sp. HAN2018. NCBI lineage: Bacteria > Pseudomonadati > Pseudomonadota > Betaproteobacteria > Burkholderiales > Burkholderiaceae > Burkholderia > Burkholderia sp. HAN2018. The sequence continues at coordinate 29,601 of NZ_QOBB01000048.1, forward strand.
TCGTGAAGCTTGTTGATGGCCATCTGTCTCTCCTGTGGCGATAGCGGATGAGTCGAACGCGATGCGGCGCGTCAGGCGGCGCGCGGCGTCGACAGCTCCTGGTTCAGCGAATAGCTGCCGAGCATCGAATCAACGAGATGCGACGCGCGCTGCCAGTCGTACGTGCGATACGCATGCCCCTTCGTGACGAACGACGCGCCGGCGTAGAACAGTTCGTACTGGTTGTGGCGCGACGCGAATTCGGAGCCGACCGCATCCCACGCGAGCTTGAAGAACTTCACGCGCTCCTCGGACGAGCACACCGGCGACTTCTGCGTCTTCTCGATGATGCGCAGCAGGTCGGGGTTCTCGAAATCGCGCACGCTGGACGGCAGCATGATCATTCCGCCGCCGGCGAGCTCGCGCAGCGTGTTGAGCACCTTCGAATAAAGCTGCTGCGTGACGACCTGCGAGCCGTACAGCATGTTGCGGTCGGGTACGTAGAAGCCGTTGACGACGGTGCCCTTCGCTTCCATCCCGTAGACCCACGCCTCGACCATCGACGCTTCGGCCGCGAGCTGGCCCAGCGTTTCGCGCACCTGCGGGAACGCATTCGTGCCATTGACCTCGGAGATCTTCAGGCCGAGCCCGACGAGGAAGCGCAGCTTCGTCATCAGGCGCACCTGGCATTGGTAGTTCTGGTACACGTGCGCGGGCGTCGCGTGGAACTGCTTCGCGCACATCTCCGTGTTGCCGGCAACGAAGATCCGTTCCCACGGCACCTTCACGTCGTCGAAATACAGCACCGCGTCGTTCTCGTCGAAGCGGCTCGACAGCGGGTTGTCGAACACCGATGTCGCGTTCTCCTCGTATGACTTGCGCGACAGGATCTTCATGCCCTTCGCGTTCATCGGCACCGCGAACGACAGCGCATACATCTCGTCGCCTTCGCGCAGCGGCTGGATGCAGCTGCAGAACACCTCGTTCGCCATGATTCCGCTCGTCGCGAGCATCTTCGCGCCGCGCACCGTGATGCCTTCGGCATCCTGATCGACGATGCCGACCGCGAGGTACTTGTCCTCCTGCTCGTGCGCGGCCTTCGACTGGTTCGCCTGCGGATTCACGATCACGTAGGTCAGGAACAGGTCGTTGTCGCGCGCGTAGCGGTAGTAGTCGCGCAGCGCGCCCGCCCGAGCCGGATCGTATTGCTCGAACACGTCGGCGCCCATCACCATGCCGGCAAGACAGGACGCGACGTGATCCGGCGAGCGGCCCATGAAGCCGTAATGCAGTTCCGACCACGCTTCCAGCGCGGCGCGGCGTTCGACGAGTTCGTCGTAGGAGGTCGGCAGTTGCCAGATCCGGCTGACGCGGTTGCCCAAGTCGGGCGACACGAACGTCATCTTCTCGACGTTCTCGTCGCGCGCCTGGTAGTCGTACAGGCTCGCGTAGCTGCGGATCGAATTGCGGAATGCCGCATGCGCGGTCACGTCGCCGACCGGCTGGCCGTTCAGGTAGACCTGCCGCCCGTCGCGCAGCGACGCGATGTGCTGGGTTCCGTTCTTGATCATGATGTCCTCCTGGGTGGAATGAAACGTGGATTGCATTCAGGCAGACGGCGCGCGCATGCCGTCGAGCGTGCGATAGCGGCCGCCGAAGAAGATCAGCGGGCGCCCTTCCGAGCGCGCGCGGTGCCGCGTCACGCGGCCGACGAAGATCACGTGATCGCCGCCGTCGTACTGCGCGTAGGGCTCGCATTCGAACGTCGCGAGCGCGTCGGGCAGCAGCACCGCGCCGTCGTCATCGGCCGCGCCGGCACGCCAGCCCCACTTGTCGCCGTTCGCTTTCGCGAAGCAGTTCGACAGGTGCTGTTGCGTCTCGTCGAGCACGTTGACCGCATAGCCGCCCGCGCCGGCCAGGTCGCCGAGGCTCAGGCTCCGACGGTCGACCGAAAACAGGATCAGCGGCGGGTCCAGCGACACCGAATTGAACGACGCGACCGTGATACCGATCGGCGCCCCCTCCTTGCGCGGGGCGGTAATCACCGCGACGCCCGTCGCGAACATCGACAGCGCGGTGCGAAAGCGCCGCTGCGCGTCGGCACCCGCACCGGTTCCGGCATGGTTCTCGCTCATCTCGTCCTCCTTGGGTTGCATCGCAGGATTCCGCTGCGGAATCCGGCCCAACAAAGCACCGTTACTTAGCTTTGTTATTTAGCTTTTATTAAATGTAAACACAAAGGCGGGTTCAAGTTGTCGTAAACCCTGACCTAGAAAGCTTTGTTTGAAAGACAACCCTACTGGCGGGATGGGTGTTGCGCGGCGCCCGCGAATGTCCACGTACACTGCGGCTACCCTGTTCCGCGGTGTTTTCGCGCACCGCGGGAGACACCGCTTTCCGGAGCCGCATCGATGCAATCCCGTCCGATCTACATGGACTACAGCGCCACGACGCCCGTCGATCCGCGCGTGGTCGACAAAATGGTGCCGTTCCTGCACGAGCAGTTCGGCAACCCGGCTTCACGCAGCCACAGCTACGGCTGGGATGCCGAGCAGGCGGTCGAGGAGGCGCGCGCCCACGTCGCCGCGCTGCTCGGCGCCGATCCGCGCGAAATCGTGTGGACCTCCGGCGCGACCGAGGGCAACAACCTCGCGATCAAGGGCGCCGCGCACTTCTACCAGGGCAAGGGCAGGCATCTCGTCACGGTGAAGACCGAGCACAAGGCCGTGCTCGATACGTGCCGCGAGCTCGAACGCCAGGGCTTCGACGTCACGTACCTCGACGTGCGGGAAGACGGCCTGCTCGATCTCGACACGGTGCGGCAGGCGCTGCGCGCCGACACGATCCTGGTGTCGGTGATGCTCGCGAACAATGAAACGGGCGTGATCCAGCCGGTGACGGAGATCGGCGCGCTGTGCCGCGCGCGCGGCATCGTGTTCCACTGCGACGCCGTGCAGGCGGCCGGCAAGATCCCGGTCGACGTGAATGCGTTGAACGTCGACCTGCTGACGGTGACCGCGCACAAGGTTTACGGCCCGAAGGGGATCGGCGCGCTGTACGTGCGCCGCAAGCCGCGCGTGCGGATCGAAGCGCAGATGCACGGCGGCGGCCATGAGCGCGGGATGCGCTCGGGCACGCTGCCCACGCACCAGATCGTCGGGATGGGCGAGGCGTTCCGGCTCGCGAAGAATGAGATGGCGGAGGAAAGCCGCCGCGTCGGCGCATTGCGCGACCGGTTGCTGGCCGGCCTGTCGACGCTCGACGAGGTTTACGTGAACGGCGATCTCGCCCGCCGGATTCCGCACAACCTGAACGTCAGCTTCAATTTCGTCGAAGGCGAATCGCTGATCATGGGGATCAAGGGTGTCGCGGTATCGTCAGGCTCCGCGTGCACGTCGGCATCGCTGGAGCCGTCGTACGTGCTGCGCGCGCTGGGCCGCAGCGACGAGCTCGCGCACAGCTCGATCCGCTTCACGCTCGGCCGCTTCACGACCGAAGCCGAAGTGGACAGCGTGATTGCGCAGGTGCGCGACACGGTCGGCAAGCTGCGCGCGCTGAGCCCGCTGTGGGACATGCATCTCGAAGGGGTCGACCTGAATACGATCGAGTGGGCCGCGCACTGAATGCGGTCGAAGCGTCAGGCGGGCTGGCGGCGCGTACGCGTCAGCCTTTTTCCTGGCGCGCGATCAGGTGCGCGAGATCGAGCGTCGCGCGGTCGCCGTTGGTGACGAGGCGGTCGATCACCGAGCAGAGCGCCTTGAATTCGGTCTTCGTCACGCCCTCGAACAGCACGTTGTTGATGCGCTGCTGCGTATCGGTGAGCGCCTTCAGCAGCTTCGAGCCGGCCGGCGTGACCGTGAGACGCATCTTGCGCTTGTCGTCGGGGTCTGGGCGTTTGTCGATCAGGCCGAGCTTCTTCAGCTTGCCCGTCTCGATCGTGACGAATGCGCCGCTCAGGTGCAGGTGATCGGCGAGGCGGTTGACGGTCACGACGTCGTCGTGCGAAAGATGCGAAACCGATACGAGCAGCGAATACTGGATGCCGGTGAGGCCGATCAGCGAGCCGAAGCCGTCGCGTACCGACAGCAGGCGGGCCGCAAACGGCAGCAGCCCGTTGATCAGGTGGCGAAATTCCGTGTCCGTGCCGTCGATCAGGCAGGCCGGGTTGGTGATGGTCAGAACGGACTCCTCTTGCTGCTTGGCCATGACTTCGACGCTCCGTACGGTCATGCGAATTTAGCTTTGAAACGAAATTATACGGCAAAGGCACATACGCCCCTGGCCAGGTCCGGCCGCTGCGCGTGGCCCCATTTCCCGCTACAGGAGGCTCGTCCATGCCCTTCCCGCTTCATCCCGCGTCGGTTCGCGCGCTGCTCGAATGCTATCTGCGCGCAAAGGACCTGAACCGGCCCGCGCTGATCGCCGACTGCTTCGCGGCCGATGCCGAGCTGAGCTTTTCGCTCGCGAACGACGACATCGATTTTCCGCCGCGCGTGACGGGCGCGGCCGCGATCGCACGCACCCTGGTCGAGGAATTCGGCGAGCGGTTCGAGCGGTGCCGGACCTATTACGTTTGCACGGAGCCCGAAGTCGACCCGCATGGCGTCAGCAGGATGTCGTGGCTCGTCGCGATGCGGCAGAAGGACAACGGCGCGTTGCGGATCGGGCACGGCACGTACCGCTGGCAGTTCACACCCGACAGCGAAGGCGGTGCGCGGATCGCCGCGCTGCACATTCACATCGCGCGCATGGATACGATCGACGATCCGAAGTCGACGAAACTCGACGCGCTGCATGCGGCGTTCGGGTATCCGTGGCTGCCGGCGCACGCGTTCGCGCGCGGGCTGGCGGATGTCGCGGCCGCGCAGCCGGAATGGGCATTCCTGGCGTCGTTTCACGAGGCGGCGGCAGCGGCGGCCGGTTGAAACACGGCCGAAGCGCGTCGCCGCATCACGCGCGGGCAAGGAGCTGACGGACCGTCATCACGCGCGGGTCGTCGATCGTCAGAACCTCGCCGTAATGGGCAATCGTTGCACGGCGGTCGAGCAACAGCGGAATCGAGACGCGCCCGAGCAGCGTCCGCTCGACCGCTTCGCCGAACGTGAATCCGCACAGATGCACACCGTCGACCACGCAATTGGTCGAGAACACTCGGCCCTGCGCATCGACATAAAACTCGGCGTACCCGAGATCGTCTTCGGCGAAGCCGATCATCGTCGTCCCGAGCGCCTGTTCCCACGCGTCGATCTGGTGATCCTTGCGCGCCAGCGCATGAAAGACGAGCCCCATTCGCGCGCAGGTTTGCCCGCTGGCAGAGGCGCCCACGATCAGCCCGCCGAATTCGCGCAGGATTGCATCTCCCGGATGCTCGCCGTCGCCGGACGACACACGGCAACCGGAATCGCCACGCCACCCCGAATCGGCAAACAGCGCTTTGACCGACGAAGGAATCACGACCACCACCACCCTCCCGACGTTTGCGTGCACGATACCGCACGCGCTATCCGCCATGCGCGACGCAGGGAATGCATCGCGCATGCCCGTCACCTCGACGCATCGAGCGCGCCCCTCACTCCCTCCCAATCCAGCCCGAACCGCGCGAGATACTTGCGCAGCCTGTCCGCATCGTTCGGCTGCTTCTTGCTCTGCCGCGACACCGCGAACAGCGTGCGCCCCGCTTCCGACAGGCTTGCCGACACGCGGCACACGTCGAGCACGCGTTCGAGCTGCGCACGGTCGAACAGGTCGAGTTCCGCCGCACGCGCGCCGAACACCGCGTCGACGCATGCCTCGGACGATCCCGCGCCGCCCGGCTGCGACCACGTGCGCGTCAGCCGTTCGACTTCCTGTTCGGCAAGCGCTTCGGTAATCCGTCCCGCATCGGCCAGCGTCGCCATCCGCGTGACCGACGCGGACAGCTCGCGGAAGTTGCCGGCCCACGCCGCACGCGGCGACGCGGCGAACGCGAGGTAGCGCCGCTTCGCCTCGACGTTGAAACGCACCTGCTCGCCCTGCTCGCGGCCGAACCGGTCGAGTTCGAATTCGAGGTTCGGCTCGATGTCCTCGCGGCGCTCGGCCAGCCCCGGCAGTTCGTACGTCCACAGGTTGATCCGCGCATAGAGATCCTCGCGGAAGGTGCCGGCCGCCACCATCTGCCGCAGGTCGCGGTGCGTGCCCGCGATCAATTCGAAATCGCTGGTCGCCTCGACGTCCGCGCCGACCGGCAGGAAACGCTTCTCCTCGATCGCCTTCAGCAGCATCGCCTGTTCGTCGAGCCCGAGTTCGCCGATCTCGTCGAGAAACAGCAGGCCGCCGTCCGCCGCGCGCAGCAGCCCGGCCCGCGCCGACTGCGCGCCCGTGAACGCGCCCTTCACGTGGCCGAACAGCGTCGACATCGCCGCGTCGCCGCGCAGCGTCGCGCAGTTGATCTCGATGAACGGCCCCGCGAGCCGGTGCCGGCCGCGCTTCAGCTCGTACACGCGCTTCGCGAGAAACGACTTGCCGGCGCCCGTCGGCCCGACCAGCAGCATCGGCGCGCGCGAACGCACGGCCACGCGCTCCAGTTGCTCGATCAGCGCATTGAAGCGCGCGTTGCGCGTCGCGATGCCCGCCTTCAGGAACGACACCGTCTCGTCGCGCTCGCGCGTGAAGCGCTGCGCGATCCGGTTGTAGCGCGACAGGTCGAGATCGATCACCGACATCGTGCCGGGCCCGCTCAACCCCTCGTCGGTCTTCTGCGGCGGTGCCGTCTGGGCAAGACGCGCCGGCAGGTAGCGCGCCTCCGCCAGCAGGAACCAGCAGATCTGCGCGACGTGCGTGCCGGTGGTGATGTGGATCAGGTAGTCCTCGCGGTCGAGATCGAACGGGTAGGCGCGCGCGAAATCGTGCAGCGTCGCGTAGACCTCCTCGAAATCCCACGGATCGCGAATCTCCATCGGAACGAGCCGCACGTCGGTGTGCGGCGACACGCGCTCCAGGTCCTGCTTCACGCGGTTCGCGAGACGCGCGTAGTTCGGCGCGTGCAGCAGTTCGAGCCGGTCGACCGGCATGTCGCGCTGCTCGCACAGCGAAATCGTCGGCCGCCAGTTGCGCCAGCGACGCTGCGAGCCGCCGCCCTGGTCGAGCACGGTACCGAGAAAACCGATCGCGACGGTCTTGCGCATGTTTATCCCACAAGATAAGAGGCGATCCGATTGTATCGAATATTCGGATCGAGCCGTGGCTGGATTTTCATGCGCCGCCCGTCACGACAAATAATTTCCCCTTCCATTTCAACGACTTGGGATTTATTTCGTGTATCACACCGCCCGCTGGCACGCTCCTCGCTAAATAGAAAGCGCCGGATGTCCCGCTGGCCCGCGAGCCAGGGTTCACAAAGCCCTGCTGGTGCGCCGCCGCCGAACCTGGTTCGTCGCGGTCGCGCATGCCGCCATGGGCAGACGAAGGCAAACGGGCGCGTACTGGAACTTCGCCCGGGTTCGAATCCCGGGGCGCCCTCCGTTCGGTAGCTCATTCGGGTAGAGCAGCCGGCGCAAGCCGGTGTGTAGCGGGTTCGAATCCCGCTCGAACGCTGTCCGCAAGGACAGCCTTGTAATGAAAGCAGTACCCGCCGGTGCGGGCCGCAAGGCCCGCCGCGCGTCGGACCGGTTGCGGTTCCGCGCGATCGGCCGGACGGCCGCACGGCCCGCGCGAAGGCGCACGACGACGCGAAGCAGGATGCGTCGCCGCGCACTTCGGCGCCGGGCCTGCGCGCCGCCCGCCCGGTTGCGTCGCCCCGCGATCCGCACGATGCGCGTCACCCGGCGGTCATCGAAGAAAAGGACAAGAATATGTGGATGCGACATGTAGTGAAAAAGAACGAACGCGCGCTGCTGATGAACGAGGGCGATTTCGTGAAGGTGCTCGAACCGGGCGTGTTCAAGGCCTTCGATCCGTTCAAGCGCCTGTCGGTGCAGACCGCGCGTCTCGACGCGCCGCTCGCCGATGCGGCACTGGCCGATTACCTGCGTCACGACGCACAGGACGTGCTCGCCCGGCACTTCGTCGCGATGGATCTCGCCGACGACGAAGCCGGCCTGCGCTACGAAGACGACGTGCTCGTCGAGATCCTGGCGCCGGGCACGCGCCGGCTGTACTGGCGCGGCCTGACCGCGCACCGTCTCGAGCGCGTCGATCTCGCGCAGGACAGCATGCTGCCGGCCGCGCTCGTGAAGCGCATCGCGCAACCGGCGCTGCGGGCGCGCGGCGTGGCGGGCCTGGCGGGTGTACTGCTGGCGCAGGTGCCGGCGTACCACGTCGGCGTGCTGAAGATCGACGGCAAGATCGAGCGGCTGCTGGACGCGGGTGTCTCGGCGTTCTGGCGCTTCAACCGCGACATCGCGGTCGAACTCGTCGACCTGCGCGTGCAGGCGCTCGAAGTCGGCGGACAGGAAATCCTGACGCGCGACAAGGTCGCGCTGCGGTTGAACCTGTCGGCGACGTGGTGTTATGCGGACGTGCTGCATGCGTTCGGCCAGCTGCAAAAGCCGGTCGAGCACCTGTATCGCGAGCTGCAGTTCGCGCTGCGTTCGGCCGTCGGCACACGCTCGCTCGACGAACTGCTGGAAGACAAGCAGTCGATCGACGACGTCGTGATCACGCAGGTGCGTGCACGCCTGGGCAACTCGGGCGTGGACGTGCGCAGCGTCGGCGTGAAGGATATCGTGCTGCCGGGCGACATGAAGACGATCCTCGCGCAGGTGGTCGAGGCGGAGAAGTCCGCGCAGGCAAACGTGATTCGCCGCCGCGAGGAAACGGCGGCCACGCGTTCGCTGCTGAACACTGCGAAGGTGATGGAAGAAAACCCGACCGCGCTGCGGCTCAAGGAGCTGGAAACGCTCGAGCGCGTCGCGGAACGGATCGACCGCATCTCGGTGTTCGGCGGTCTCGACCAGGTGCTGAACGGACTCGTCAGCATCAAGGGCGCCTGACGGGCGCAACGGCGCGGCGCAAGTGTGCCGCGCCGCATGAATGAAGGAATCAGGTGAAGCAAATGAGTGCAATGGATTACCAGGTGATGGAACTGGCAAACGGCAAGCCGGTGAAGATGTGGACGCAAGGCGTCGCCGTCGAGGACGAAGCGCGCGCGCAGCTGCGCAACACCGCGCAGATGCCGTTCATCTTCCGCCACGTCGCGGTGATGCCGGACGTCCACCTCGGCAAGGGCTCGACGATCGGCAGCGTGATCCCGACGAAGGGCGCGATCATTCCGGCCGCGGTCGGCGTCGACATCGGCTGCGGGATGATGGCCGCGCGCACGACGCTGACGGCAGCCGACCTGCCGGATTCGCTCGCGGGCCTGCGCAGTGCGATCGAACGCGCGGTGCCGCACGGCCGCGCGCCGGGCCGCCGCGATCCGGGCGCGTGGG
>NZ_QOBB01000049.1:0-38256 GCF_024704855.1 Burkholderia sp. HAN2018
GCGATGTTCTGGGGAGGGCGCTGACATGGACGCTTCATCGCGTTCGCGCTGGCGCGCGCTGCATCGCGGCGCCGGTGTGCTGTTCGGCGTGGTGCTGTTCGTCGTGCTGTTCAGCGGCACGTGGAGTCTCGCGACCGATTCGATGCAGGGCTGGTGGCGGCCGCCGCCGGTCGCCGTCGCGCGGCCGGCGCTGCCGCTCGATGCACTCGTTGCGCGCGCGGCGGCGCTCGGCGTGCCGTTGCGCGATGCGCGCATCGTGCTGCCGCAACCGGACGATCCGGCGATCCGTTTCTGCGACGCGCGCCAGGCCTGCACGCTGGCGCTCGACCCGGCGACGGGCGAGCGGCTGGCCGACGGCGGACGCGCGGCGTTGCTCGTCACGTTGCACAAGACGCTGTTCGCGGGCTTTCCCGGGCGGATCTTCGTCAGCCTGTGGGGGATCGTGCTGCTCGTGCTCATCGTCGCGGGCCTGGTCGTGCATCACCGGCGCTGGCCCGCTGCCGCGCGCATCCGGCGCGGCAGCGGGCTGCGCGCCGCGCTGTTCGACCTGCACGCGTGGATCGGCCTGTGGGGCTCGCCGTGGCTCGTGCTGTTCGCGTTCACCGGCGCGTTGTCGGGGCTGGGCGCGCTCGGCACGGTGTCGCTTGCGGGCGTCGCGTATCCGGGGCAACCGCAGCGCGCGTTCGCCGAGCTGCTCGGCGGGCCGCCGCCGACTGCCGCCGGCGGCGCGTGGCAACGCGCGCCCGATCTCGAGGCGCTGCTGCGGCGCGATGCGGCGCGTACGCCGGATTTCCGGCGCGAAGCCGTCGTGTTGCATCGGTGGGGCGACGTGAACGCGCGTGTCGAGATTGCCGGGACGACCGCCGGCCTGCCGAGCACGGCGCTGTTCGAGCGTCACCTGTATCGCGCGGTGGACGGGCAATGGCTCGCGGACGCCACGTCGCGCGGCCGAGGCTTCTGGTTGCGCGCGTTCATCGCGGTGCAGCCGCTGCATTTCGCGCAATACGGCTGGGTCGGTGCGATGGGCGGCGTGCTGCGCGTGCTGCATTTCCTGATGGGACTCGCGGCGTGCGCGCTCTGCGCGACGGGGCTGCATCTGTGGATCGAGCGGCGGCGGGCGCAGCACGACCGCTCGGCGAACGTGCTGGCCGCGGTCGCCGTCGGCGCCTGCGGCGGGCTGGTGCTGGCGGGCGGCGTCCTGCTGCTCGCGGGGCGTGCGCTGCCCGCCGGCGTGCACGTCGACCATGTGCTCGCGATGCTGTTCTGGGCCGTGTGGGGCGGTGCACTTGCGCTTGCGGCCTGCGTTGCCGATCGCGCGGCCTGGCTGCGCACGCTGATGCGTGCGGCCGGCGCCGCTTACGGGCTGGCAGGGGCGACGCATTGCGCGATCGCGCTGCTCGGCGCGGGCGAACCCGTGTACTGGCCGATCGACGCGGCCCTCGTCGCGTTCGGCGCATTGCTGCTGCGTGCCGCGCGCCGTCCGCGCCGCGATGCGATGCGGCCCGCGCGCGTGCCGGCCGGTGCCGAACCTTTTTAATTTCATGCAACTGGAGACTTCGATGCGCGATCTGCTCGAACATCGCCGCCTGGTCATCACGATCACGCTGCTTTACCTGTCACAGGGAATCCCGATCGGCATCGCGATGGATGCGATGCCGACCCTGCTGCGCCACGACGGCGCACCGCTTCATGCACTGGCGTTCCTGCCGCTCGTCGGTTTGCCGTGGGTCGTGAAGTTCCTGTGGGCGCCCGTCGTCGACAACCGCTGGTCGCCGCGCATCGGCCGGCGGCGCAGCTGGATGCTGCCGATGCAGACGCTCGTGGTGCTCTGCCTCGGCAGCCTCGCGCAGATCGGGATGACCGTCGCGACGGCCGGATGGGCGGTCGGCCTGCTGGCCGTCGCGTCGCTTGCGAGCGCGACCCAGGACATCGCGAACGACGGGATGGCCGCCGAACACTTCAGCGGCGACACGCTCGCGAAGATCAACGCGATCCAGATCGCGGGCGTGATGATCGGCTTCTTCGGCGGCGGCGCCGGCACGTTGACGCTGATCGGCCTGTTCGGCCAGCGGGCCGCGTTTCTCGCGCTGGCGGCCGTGCCGCTCGCGAGCCTGGTTTGCGTGCTGTGGGTGTTGCCGCGCGATGCGGATCGTGCGCGCGCGAAGCCCGAGCATGATGCGAGCCTCGTACGTTTCGCGAAGCGGCCGCGCTCGTGGTCGCTGCTGTCGCTTGCGCTGCTGTCGGCGATGACGGCCGTATCGGGCTTCGGCCTGTCGAAGCTGTTCCTCAACGACGCGGGCTGGACGCTCGACGCGATCGGCAAGCTCGGCATGGCCGGCGGCATCGTGACGGTCGTGCTCGGTTGCGGCGGCGGTGCGTGGCTCGTGAGGCGGCTCGGGTTGTGGCGTGCGTTCACGGCCGGCGTGAGCTGTGCGGGCGCGGCCGCGCTGCTGTGGTTCGCGCAGGCGGGCGGGTGGCTGCCGGTGTCGCCGTCGTGGGCATGGCTGTGCACGGTACTCGGTTCGCTGGCGACCGGGATCACGTCGGTGTCGATCATGACGGCCGGCATGCGCTTCGCGGGCGGCAGCGACCAGGCCGGCACCGACGTGACGGCCGTGCAGAGCACGCGCGACCTCGGCGAGCTGATCGCGTCGTCGACGATTCTGTCGCTCACGGCGAAGGTCGGTTATACGGGCGGGTTTCTCACGGGCGCCGCGCTGGCGGTGCTCGCGGCGCTGATCGCGATGCGGCTGAAGCGGCGCGAGTCGGCGTATGCGGTGAAGGGGGATGATGTGCTGGCGTGACGCCGCGGTACTGGCGTCGGCGCAACGCGTAGGCGCGACGAAGATCGGGCTGACGGGTAACGAGCAGTATGTGCAGTAGCGGAGTGTAGGCGGCGGGTGTCGGAATGTGTTTCCGGTGCAGGCCGGGAATGCTCCGTCACCGAGAGCCGGCAGGCTGCACGGGGCGCGTCGAGAGGCCAACGTGTGGGCCGCCGATTCCATCGGCATCCGTGAGAACGTGATTCGTTCGCTGGGGATGATCGCCTGGTCCGGGTATTCGCCTGGCTTTCTCCACCCTTTGCACCGCATTGCGTTTTGAACTGGAATCGATATAAATCGCGGAAAAGGTGCCGCGACGCATACTCAGGATTGCTCGCAGTCGCGGTAGCGTGTGATGAACGGCAGGATCAAGGTCGGACGGATACGCATCGGTGCGATATGCGCCGCATGCAAAGGCATCAAATATGTCCCACGCAAAAAGCGATAGATCAAAGTTTGCCAGTCGAACCAGTCGCTTCAGAAATGCGAAGCTGACGGCAAGGTCGAACCTGCCGTTGAGGAAGAGCCACGCGATGTCGTGAGCCAACTCATCAACGATATCGCGGGAGGCTCGAAATCCGGAGGCCTCGTCGGTCTCGATGCAATGTTCCGCCGAGCGTCGCGCCGTTTGACATCCACGAATGGCCTTGTGCATGAATGATCCGATTCTGTCGGGGCAGTGGAATTGTCGTCGGAGTGACGGGGGAACGGCTTGTCGTACTGCAGGAGACGCCGGGAGTCTCCCCGGCGAAACTTCGTCATGCTCGTGGCGCACGGCCTGATTGTTCAGCCGCGATCGATCGGAATTTTTCAAAAAATCGAGAATATTTAACGAAACTCCTTCGTCGGGTGGCGGCATAAAATGGGCCGCCTGGGTATCGATCATTGAGGGCTGAATCGAACGCCACATCGTGATGTGCGGATGAGTCGTTCAAGGCGAGGCGCGGTGTCGGCTATCGGGAAGGATGGGGGCGACCGTATATCGATCGTATTGACATGACTGGTTCGACGACGACTTTCCGCCCATTCGTGCCGTTTTCAGTGGGCCTGCGCACACACGTGGCGTTTTCCGGGAGCGGCGGCGGGTTACCGCGGCCGGTTGCCGTGACGGAACGGGAATGAGTCCGCTGTCGTCGCTGCTGCGCGTTGCGCGCGCGCCGGCCGTGTGGGCGCCGGAGTACGCGCGTGCCGCCCGGATCGAATGGGGTGGGGCGCAGGTCACCGTGCGCGATGTGCGGAACTTCAGATATCGCACACGCGACGACTGCATGCCGGCGTACTACGACGCAACGTTCGCGCTCGAATCGGTGACGACGGTCGATCTTGTCGTGTCGCGCTGGACCAACGAAGCGATTGCCCACGCGTTCCTGAGTTTCGGCCTGAGCGGCGGCCGTTATATCGCGATCTCGATCGAGACGCGCCGGCGGCACGGGCAGCGCTACTCGCCGTACAAGGGTTTCTTGCCGCTGTACGACCTCGTATACGTCGTTGCCGACGAGCGCGATTTGATCGGCGTTCGCACCGATGTGCGCCGGGAACGCGTGTACTTGTTCCGTGCGCGCGTCGCGTCCGAGACCGCACGTGCATTGTTTGAGGATTACCTGCGGCGCGTACATACGCTCGAACGCCATCCGGAGTTCTACAACACGTTGCTCAACAATTGCACGACGAATATTTTGCACCACGTCAGATCGGTTGCCCCTGACGTCGGATACAGCTGGAAGGTGTTGCTGAGTGGTTATGCGGACCGATACGGACATGAGCTCGGCCTGCTCGACGATTCCATACCGTTCGATGCGCTGAAGTCGGCAAGCCTGATTCAGCGCGCTCCCGGCGCGATGATCGATGGCGATTTCTCGGCGGCGATCCGCGCATCGCTACCGCTCGCACGGAACAAATGAACCCATGCCTGGCCACCGGCCTGCGACGACTCGCGCGCACCGTGGCCGGCGACGACGAGGGAGCGGAACATGGTGAGACTGGTCATGCTGTTGCTGGGCGTGGACTATCTGCGCAAGCGCGCGAAAGGAATTGTCTGGATCGGCATCGTATGGGTCATCGCGGGGCTCGTCGTGTTCGTCGATGCGCTCGACGGCGCAATGCACTTTCCGGTCACGCTCTTTGCGTGGTTGTGCCTGCTCGAAGGGGGGGCGACGCTGGCCGTCGCATGGACCGGCGTCGGCGGGCAACGCGCATTGCGCTACGTGAAGGGAGTCGCGGTCGTGGCCGCGTCGATGCTGATCTTCGCCGGACACCATCACGGGAACCTGATCCTGTCGATGATTTTCGGCGCGTTGTTCCTGGTCGACGGGGCACTGCAGTGCGTATCCGCGTGGATCGTCCGGTATCGTCGCTGGAGGATCGCACTCGGTTGGGGGGCAGTCGAGATCCTGATCGCGGTGTTTTTCTTTCAACCGTACCCGACCCACTACGTGGGCACGTTGCCGTACTGCCTTGGCCTGTTCCTGATCTTCGGCGGCACGAACATGCTGGCGCTGGCGGCCCGCGTGCGGCGTCTCGAACGCAATCCGGCATTCAGCGTGTCACGCTGGTCTGCATTGTTTCCCGACGTCGCATCGGAGGCACGCACGAGCCCGTTCGATCGAACCGAATGGGACGGCCCGCCGGCCGATCACGAGCGTGCGCTGACCGTGCATGTGTGGACGCCGACGGGTTCGTCGAAGGCGCCGGCACAGCATCATCCGGTGGTCGACCGCTACATCGCCGCGGTCGACGTCAACGGCAACATTTCGACCGGGCATGCGGCGCTCGAGTCGCCCGAGGGAATCTACATCAGCCTGTATCCCGCCGCCGAAATCGACCGTTCGCCATCGGAGTTCGGCCGTATCCTGCGCGCAACGCGCGAAAACGACGTGCCCGGCACGTTTCAACCGGACTATGCAACGGAGTCGCGCGCGTGGTGTCCTTCCACGATACGCGTGCGGATCCGCAATTACGATCCGGCGAAGTTGCGCGCGTTCTGGGAGCGTTACCGGATCGATACGACGTACAACCTCACTCACCGTAACTGCTCGAGCACCGTTGCCTATGCGCTCGAGGCGGCGATCGACGGTGCGGTGGGCCGACTGCACGGCGGCAGTACGGGGTGGGGCAGTTTTCTGCGAGTGCTCGTCACGCCCGAACTGTGGGTTGCCGCGCAGATTCGCAAGCGTGCGGTGACGATGGCGTGGACGCCGGGCCTCGCGCTCGACTATGCGCGTGCACTGAGCATGCTGGCCGATCCGCGTCCGTTCGCGTGGTGGAAGGCAGCAGGGGTTGCCGCAAGCCGGCTGTCGCAACAGCGACGTGCATGGCGTGCGCAGGACGCGGGCACCGCGCAATGATGCGGCATACGGATTGCGCTCCGGCTACGCCTGTGAAAAAACATAAGGATTCCGCCGAAATGCGCGCGACTCGCGATGTTCGAATGGCGTGGTGCCGTGACGGCGGTGCGATGCGATTTATCGGCTGTCGTCGTCGCCTGCCGGTACGTGACCCGATAGTCGAAGTTGACGCGGCGTGACGCCGTAGTACCGCTTGATCTGCGTCGTCAGATAGCTCTGGCTGCCGAACCCGCAATCGAGCGCGATCGACAGGATGCTCGTCGACGTATGGCACAGCAGCCAGCGTGCGCGTTCCAGGCGGCGTTCGATCACGTACTGCATCGGTGTACGTGAGAATCGCTCCTTGAACGCCGCGATTGTCGCGTGCTCGCTCAGGCCGGTGTATCGGGCGATGTCGGCAAGGTTGATCGATTTGCCGAGCGAGGCATCGATCCAGCGATTGATGGACGTTTCATAGAGGATGTCCGGACGCTCGCGGATGTTTCGACTGACGTCCTGAGCGCTCGGATTTCGACGGTAGGTTGCGCTCGGCGGCTCTCCGAATCGCCGGTGGTACAGGCGAACGAAGCGCAACGACGGCGCAAAGCCGTATGCACGCAGCACGCCGACAAAACCGGTGCCGATATCGACGGCCAGCGCGCGGTGAACGGCGCGAAGACGTGCGTCGAGGATGATGTCCCTCGAATGTTTGCCGGTCAGGCGCCGGATGCCGTTTTCCAGCGTGTTCGTTGCACATCCCAGCGCATAGGCAACCGCGCTGAGCGTTGCCCAGCGTGTCGGGTCGGCTTCGATCGTCGCAACCGCGGTACGCGCGAGGTGTTCGGGCGCATGGCGATCGCTCAGGACGACGTCGCTGTAGTTGTTCTTGTGGCCGGTCACGACGAGCTTGAGCATGTGCTCGTACAGCGAGCGTATCGCGATATCAGGGGATGGCGACATCAGCATCATTCGACGCAGGCAATCCGCGGACGCGTTCCATTGCGTGGCGAGATCTTTGGCCAGCGGCGACAGGTCGAACTGGATGAGTTCGTCGAGCGGGTGGCCGAGCCAGTGTCCGACAAACTCGTTGACCTCGGTGACATCGAGGATCACGGCAATGTGGTGCAGCCCCTCGGGTCGTGACAGGCACGTTGCGTCGCTCGCGGACGAAACAGGCATCACATCGCCGATGGCGCATTGCGCGACCGAATTCCCGCTCGAGTAAGTCGATCCGCCGTTGATGCACGACGAGAAGAGATAGTTGGGGCGGGGGCCGCCCGACTGAAAATGAAACGGTATTTCGAAATTGCCATCGTAAACCGCGAGCCCGTTCCATTGCTGGCCACTGACAGTGACGTCCCGATTGCTGGCGTGACATGCACGAAAGCGGTTCTCCGTATAGGTCGCCACGAGAAAATCGGAAACCTCATCCGGGTCATTACTGTGAAAGCGATGCGTTTGGATTGGCGATTCACTCATCATGATGGCCAGTTCGAATGTTTTTTCTTGATTGAATATTAATGGGGGTCAATCAATGTCGGGAGCAATGCGGTTTCCGGCCGACATCGTAGGGAAAAGCCGGTCGCTCGATAAGCTGCCGCGCTGTATACGGGGTATACGACCGGTTACGCCGACTATGCATACGGAACCTGAGTGTGGTGAAACAAGGTGACCGGGCAGAAATGAAAAAAATGAAGGCCTGAACACCTTACACCCGGATGCTTATTTTTTAGAGAAATTCCGTCGATATTCCGGAATAAATAATCTTACAGAGTCAATACAATCGTGTGACCGATGCGGTTTATATCGGACACGTTTCCCTCGGGAAATCCTGAATTATTCGATTGCGAATCGTGCGGCGTTACGCGGCGCAACTGGGTGAAACCGGTTCTTGCATCCGCGTGACAGAGGGGCATGCCTGTCGATAAATGCGGGCGCACGTGCGTGACACCGTCTGAAGAATACAAGCGATGAAAATTCTCTATACCAACTTTCATGGCGGAAATGGTGGTGGGCATGACACCTATATCTATCACCTTGCGGCCGGTCTGGGCCGTCGGTATCGCGTCGCGGTCGCATCGCCGGCCGGCAGTCGCCTGTCGCGCATGGTCGATACGCTACCGGGCGTGCGCATCGTCGACATGCAGTTCAAGCCGTGTTGGCGCACATTTCTCCCCGAGTTGGTGCGGCTGCGGCGCCTGATCCAGCAATCCGCGTTCGACATCATCCACGTCAACGGCTCGGCCGATCACCGGCAGGTCATGCTCGCACTCGTGGGCTGTCGCACGCGACCATCGGTCGTTTTTACGAAACACAACACCTATGCGGCCGGCAGCATCGGTAATTTTTTGCGGGCGCGGTTCGCGACGGACACGACGATCGCCGTCAGTGACTACGTCCGGCTGATGCTCGAGCGGCAGTCACCGTACGGCGACATCACGGTAATCAAGCATGGCGTGCAGTTGCCGCCGCATACGGGCGGGCAGGCCGAGATCCGGCGTCGGCGAATCGGGTATTTCGGCGAAGCCGGTGCGGATGCCATCGTGCTCGGCAGCGTCGCCGGCACCGGGCCGCACAAGGGGTGGAGCGATTTGGTCAGCGCGCTTGCGCAATTGCCGGATGCATTGCGCGCGAAGTTTCGCGTGCTGCTTGCAGGCGACTGGCCGTCGAAGGAGCAGCGCGAATTCGTCGCGCATTGCGGCGTGGCCGCGAACGTCGCGTTCGTCGGTCCGACGGATCGGACGCATGACATCCTCGCGACCTGCGACGCATCGTTCGTGCTGTCATATCACGAAAGCCTGTCGTTTGCGTGCCGCGAAGCGATGTCGATGGGCCGTGCCGTGATCGTGACCGATGTCGGCGGCTTGCCGGAGAACGTCGACGACCGGATCGACGGCTGGATCGTTCCGCCGCGATCGCCCGAAGCGATCGCCGCCGTCCTGCGCGAGATTGCCGAACATCCCGAACGTGTTCCCGAGATGGGGCGCGCCGCGCGCGCAAGGAGCGAACGCGAGTTCAGTTTCGCGCGGTTCATCGACGAAACGAGTTCGGTTTACCGCGCGTCGATCCGCGGGACAGCGGTGTCTGCATGACCGGTGTTCCGACGCAACCGCCGGTCACGCCGCAGGAGCGGCCGTCGGCAGAACGCGCCGCGTGCGTCCCGATTCTGATGTATCACCAGATTCGCCCGTTGCCGCCGCATTCGGACGTATTGCGCGGCCTGAGCGTCGATCCGCGCGCGTTTCAGCGCCAGATGCGTGTGCTGAAGGCGCTGGGCTATCGCGGCATGTCGGTCACCGACTTGCAGCGGCGGCTGCCGCAGGCGCGGCGCGAGAAGCTGTTTGCCATCACGTTCGACGACGGTTTTCGCAACGTGGCCGAGCATGCGCTGCCCGTGCTCGATGCGCTCGGCTTTACCGCGACCTGCTACTTCGTGTCGGGCAGGCTGGGCGGCAGCAATGATTGGGATCGCAGGCTCGCGACGGCCGAGGGCGCGTTGATGGATCTCGGCGCGCT
Organism: Burkholderia sp. HAN2018; assembly: GCF_024704855.1. Lineage (NCBI taxonomy): Bacteria > Pseudomonadati > Pseudomonadota > Betaproteobacteria > Burkholderiales > Burkholderiaceae > Burkholderia > Burkholderia sp. HAN2018. Next base: position 9,662 of record NZ_QOBB01000049.1, read on the forward strand.
GCGCGATTGGCACGCGCACGGGCACGAGGTCGGCGCGCATACCGTCGATCATGTTGTGCTGTCCGACGTGCCTTCACCGGCTGCGTGGCGGCAGATCGCGCATTCGAAGGCGCAACTCGAGGATGCGGCCGGATGCCCGATCGTGTCGTTTTGTTATCCGTATGGTGCGCTCGACGCGAACGTGCGGCGACTTGTCATCGAAGCCGGCTTCCAGAACGCGACGACGACCGTGCGCGGACGTGCTGATGCGCGTACCGATCCGTTTCTGCTGCCGCGTATTGCCGTGCCGGGCGGGCGTGGCGTCGCGCGCTTTCTCGGGAGGTTCTTCCGGTGATGCGCGACAGATCCGCCGCAAACGCCGGACGGCTTTGCCGTGCGGGCCTGCTGCATGCAGGGCGCGGCACACCGTCCGGATTCGACGCGGATTGGGTCGCGCGGCCGATAGTGCGCGTGCTGCTGTTCGTCGCGCTGGGAAGCGCGTATCTGGCGCCGGGCATCATTGGCCACGACCCGTGGAAACAGGACGAGGCCTACACGTTCGGGATCATTCGGCACATGCTCGATTCCGGCGACTGGATTGTGCCGGCCAACACCGGTACGCCGTTTCTCGAGAAGCCGCCGCTGTACGACTGGGTCGCGGTCGCGTTCGCGCGCCTGCTCGGCGCGATCTTGCCGTTGCATGACGCGGCGCGGCTTGCGAGCGCATTTTTCGCGGCGCTGGCGTTCGGCTTCACCGCGCGTGCGGCGCGCGTGGCAACCGGCTCGACACGCTGGTTCGAGCTGCGCGTGCTCGGTCCCGTCGCGCTGTGCGCCGGGACGCTCGTGGTGCTCAAACACTCGCACGACATGATGACGGACGTTGCGCTGATGGCCGGCGCGGCGATCGGTTTCTGCGGTCTGCTCGAACTTGTCGCGGGGCTCTTGCAAGGCGGCCATGCCGATTACTGGGCGGCCGCGCGGCTGGGCGTCGGCATCGGGATCGCGTTCATGTCGAAGGGCCTGTTCGTGCCGCTCGTGTTCGGCGCGACCCTCGGTGTCGCGCTCGTGCTTTATCCGGCGTGTCGCACGCGTGCCTGCGCACGTGCGCTCGCGATGGCTGCGCTCGTCTGCGCACCGTTCGCGTTGATCTGGCCGACGGCGCTCTATCTGCGTTCGGAAACGCTGTTCGCCGTCTGGTTCTGGGACAACAACGTCGGCCGCTTCTTCGGCTTCTCGGTGCCGATGCTCGGCGCCGAGAACGACAAGCTGCTGTTCATCTGGCGTGCATTGCTGACGGTCGGGTTTCCGGTTGGTCCGCTCGCGGTCGTGGCGATCGCCGGTGGTGTGTTGCGCGGCTGGCGCAATCCGTCGATCGCGCTGCCGGTCGCATTCGCCGCGATCGGGCTGATCGTGCTCCACTTTGCCGCGACGTCGCGGCAACTCTACGTCCTGCCGTTTATCGGGCCGCTGTCGCTCATCGCCGCGCGCAGCGTCGAGCGTATGCCGGCTCGCGTGCATGTCGCGTGGGATTACGCGAGTCGCGGCCTGTTCGGTGCATGTGCGGTGCTGGTGTGGTGCGTCTGGCTTGCGATGACGCACGACACGCTGCCGCGCGACATCTTCGGGTGGTTGGGGGGCTGGCTGCCGCTTGACTGGACGATTCCTCTGCAACCCGCGGCGATCTGCGCGGCGTTCGCGCTGAGCGTCGGCTGGCTCGCCGCGTTGCTGTTGCTGCGCGGAGCGGGCCCGTGGCGTGGTGCGTTGTCGTGGGCCAGCGGCGTGGTGCTCGCCTGGGGCCTTGTCTACACGCTGTTGCTGCCCTGGCTCGACGTAGCGAAAAGTTATCGGTCGGTGTTCGACGACCTGAAGATCCAGCTTGCACGCGAGTGGCGCGCAGGCGATTGCATCGCGAGCCCGGGGCTCGGCGAATCCGAGGCGCCGATGCTCGATTACTTCGCCGGACTCCGCTACGTACCGATGGACGCGCCGCGTGCGCGTGCGTGCCGCTGGCTCGTCGTACAAGGCATGCGCGGTGCGGTGCCGGATCCAGGGGCGTCATGGGCGCCGTTCTGGCATGGCGCGCGCCCCGGCGATACGCGCGAGGCACTCGTCGTTTATCGCGCGGTGAACGGTGAGTGGCCGAGTGCCGGGTCGAATTTGCCGGAGCGCAGATGACGACGCGCAGCGGACGCCGCGGTTGTTGGCTCGCGATACTGGTGATCGGCGCGTTGATGTTGCTCGTCGCGGAACTGATCGGAATCGTTGCTTCGCTCGTCGGTCAGGTGTGAGGGGGCGAGGCGTGATGCGAAGGACAACGGATGAGTACATTTCAGGAGAAAACAATGGGAAAGCGCTGGTGCATGACGTGGAGGCGGATCGGACGGCTGCTCGCGGGTTTCGCGCTGGCCGGATTGATGAGCGCTTGCGGATCGGGAGACGATTCGATAACGGCGACGGCCGAGCGTACGGTGCTCGTTTATCTTGTCGGTTCGGATTTGACATCGGACCTTCAATCCGATCTTGACACGATGACCAAGGCCACGGCCGGTACGAACGTGAATATCCTGGTTACGACCGGCGGCGGAGACCAGGTGCAGAAGGACGTCGACTGGACTCGGACTCAACGTTGGCAGCTCTCGCAGGGGCGGCGAACCAGGCTGGCCGACCTCGGAGGGCAGGACATGGCGGCATCGGCCACGCTGAGCGATTTTCTCGAATGGGGTATCCGGCAGTATCCGGCGAAGCGGGTCGCGGTCATTCTGGGCGATCACGGGGGCGGCCCGAATGGCGGCTTTGGTTATCGGACGACGACGAAGGCCGAGCGCGATGCGGGGGACCTCCCGCGTTTGTCGTTGCGGGACATGACCCAGGCGTTTCAGCGCGCGACCGCGGCCACGGGAAAGCGCTTCGATCTGGTCGGGTTCGACGCATGCCTGATGGCCAGTGTCGAGGTTGCCGCCGCGTTTCGCCCGTATGCGGACTATCTGGTCGCATCCGAGGATCTTGAATTCGGCGGGTGGGATTACGCCAGCGTATTGGGCGGTCTCGTCGCACAGCCTGGTATGAATGCTCGAGACCTGGGAACGCTGATCGTCAACAGCTATGCCGGCTTGCGTGCGGGAGACAATCCGGATTTCACGGTTTCGCTCGTCGACCTGGGGGCGCTGGACAGTGTCATCGGCGTGGCTGACGCACTGGGCCGCGATCTCTATGCCAACGGAAACAGCGTGGAGGACATCGCACGTGCACGCGTCAACGCGCGTTCGTTCGATACCGACTGGACGAGAGTCACCGATATGGTCGATCTGGTGCAGTTTTCAAGGGCGCTCGAGCTTGCGGCGCTGCCGAGGCCGACTGTCGCGAGCAGTGAGGTCGAAAAAGCGCTGAATCAGGCCGTCGTCGTCAAGCGGGCGGGAAGCAACCGGTCGCTGGCGAAAGGATTGACGATTTTCATGCCGGCAGGCGCTGCGTACGACACCGCCGTCATGAAGACATACGACAGCCTGGATTTCAGTACGTCCTACCGGCGTTTTGTCGGCGAATACGGCGCGGCATTGCGGGCGGCGCTCGATGTACTCGTCCAGATCTCGCCGCCAGTCGCGACCGGCGATGATGTTCAGGCTTTCGCGTATTCCCCGAAGCTCTGGCAGGAAGAAGTGCCGATGGCTGCGCTTGAAGACAGCGTCGGGCAAATCGTGGCAGTTCGTCCTATCGGACCGGCGTCACCTGCCACGGCCGGGGATGCGAATTTGGGCGGCGATTTCCGCAAGCTCTCGACCAAATTGTCGGAGCCATGGTACGCGCTCAATGGTTGCATCGTGTCGGTGATTCCGGGCGTAACTGGCGATACCGAAACATCGTTCGTGATCCCGGTATCCTACCGCGAGGAGACGTCCACCACAGAAGTCTCCGGCTTCTTGCTGGCGTCGGGAGAGCCGGGTGGTGACATGACTCTGAAGGGGTTCGTGCCGTTACTTGGCACGGCAGTCGGTCATGTGACGCCGATCGGCTCAACGTGGACATTGACGCCGCAGCTTTGGAGGGCTGACCTGTCGGCATGGACCATTCCCGACCCGGAGACTGTCGTATGCAAGGCGGCCGTGGCGCAGGACGGAAGCTGGAAAATCGGAAGGACCGGGAAGCCCGACTCGTATCGATTCCGGTTCGCCGTAGCAGACCTGGCGAACCGCTTGCGTCTGTCTCCCGAGATGTGACGAAGAACCCTGTTCCCCTCGGAGAGGAGCAGGGTCCTGGAACGTCCGGGGCGCGCTCCGGCTCATGTTCGATCTTTCCGATTCGCTCGAAGTACTCGACCCGACCGGCAGTGCGTGCACCGTGCAGCCAGACGACCTGCCGGGCTTGCCGCAGTCGCCGGCAAGCCGTTCGGCGCGATGCCGGAAGCGGTAGCGCCGGCCGATCGGGGTGTTGCGGACGTCGTTTGGGCATTGCTCGCGTGTGAGCAACAACGCGGTGAAGCGGCAGAATGGGCCGGCATCCTGATCGATGCACGACTATCCCGATGCGTGGCGTACTTGAAGCAGGCCACGGGGGACCGGATCGCGCGCGACCCGCGCCGCACCCGTGATGTGCCCATTACGTACCCACTACGCCCGTGCCAGCCGGCGCGCAGCCAGCAGCCCGAGCACGAGCAGCACCGCGACGTAAGCGGCGACGCCCGTCCACGCGCCGTGTTGCCAGAACGTGCCGCCGATCGACCCGAGCACGCTCGACCCGAGATAGTACGCAAGCAGGTACAGCGACGCGGCGTGCCCCTTCGCGGCCCCCGCGAGGTAGCCCACCCAGCCGCTCGCGACCGAGTGGGCAATGAAGAAGCCGATCGTCACGAGCACGATGCCGACGACGATCGCGGCGAGCGAATGCGACAGCGTCAGCGCGAGGCCCGCCGCGAACACGAGCACGCCGCTGACGAGCACAGGTGCGCGTCCGAGACGGTCGGCGAGCGCGCCGGCACTCGATGACGACACCATCCCGAACAGGTAGGCGCCGAAGATCAGCCCGCACGCGGTCGCACTCAGGTTGAACGGGGCCGCGGTGAGCCGGAAGCCCGCATAGTTGTAGATCGTCACGAACGCGCCCATCACCAGGAAGCCGATCGCGAACACGAACGGGAGCCGCGCGTGACGCAGTTGCTCGCCCCACAGCCGGACGTGATGGCGCAGCGTCAGGTCGGTGCGCTTCACGAAGCGCCGCGACGGCGGCAGCAGCATCACGAACGCGGCCGCCGCGACCAGGTCGACGACACCGATCGTCAGCATCGCCGTGCGCCACGAGAAGTGCTCTTCCAGCATGCTCATGCCGATCCGTCCGACCATGCCGCCGAACGCGGTTCCGCCGACATAGAGCCCCATCGAGAAACCGAGCCCTTCCGACGCGATTTCCTCGGCGAGATACGCCATCGCGACAGCCGGGACGCCGCCCAGCGCGAAACCTTCCAGCGCGCGCCAGACCAGCAGCAGGTTCCAGTCGGGCGACAGCGCGGCGAGCACGTTGAACAGCGCGGCGAGCGTCATCGACGCGAACATCAGCCCGCGCCGCCCGACGCGTTCGGACAGCGCGCCGGCGCACAGAATGGAGATCGCCAGCATCCCGGTCGACAGCGACAGCGAGAGCGAACTCGAGGCCGCGCCGAGGCCGAACTCGCGTGCGAACGCGGGAAGCAGCGGCTGGACGCAGTACAGCAGCGAGAACGTGGAAAAACCGGCAAGGAAGAGCGCCAGAGCGATGCGCTTGTAGGCGGCCGAGCGCGGGGAAACGCCGGCGGGCAGCGCATCGGGCGTGGCCTGTTGCGTGCCGGGCAGGGCACGGGAAAGCGAAGGGGAGGACATGACTGCGCTCGATGTGCGAAGGAACGCCTGAATTCTTGCGCACGGTCATGTATATGTCCAATATATGAAAGTAACCGCAGCGATATGTTTAACCACTGGCTGGTGAGCCCACCCGGCACACCGTGAGAGCACGTACGAATGGAACTCCGGCATCTCCGTTATTTTCTGGCCGTGGCGGCCGCGTCGAATTTCACCAAGGCTGCCGAGGCGCTCGGCATCGGGCAGCCGCCGTTGAGCCAGCAGATCAAGGCGCTCGAAAGCGAGCTCGATGTGGAACTGTTCAGGCGGACCGCGCGCGGCGCCGAGCTGACGCTGGCGGGCGAGGTCTTCGCGCAGGAAGCGCGCCGCGTGCTCGACGCCGCCGAGCGTGCGGTGCGCGCGGCAAGGCGGGCCGCGCGCGGGGAAACCGGGCATCTGCGCGTGGGTTTCACCGGGACGGCGGCGTTCAATTCGAAAGTGTCGGACCTGATCCGGCGCTTTCGGGAAGCGTTTCCGGATGCCGAGCTGACGTTGCAGGAGGCCGCGTCGCGGATGCTGCTGGAGGCGCTGGAGGCCGGGCACCTCGACGTCGCGATCGTGCGGCCGGCACGCCGGGCCGCCGCGACGTTGCGGATGCTCGACTGGGACGACGAACCGATGTTCGTCGCGCTGCCCGTTGCGCACCGGCTGGCGCAGCGGCGGCGGATCGATCTGGTGGAGCTGGCTGACGAGTCGTTCGTGCAGGTGCCGAGGGAGGCCGGCGGCGCGCTGTTCGACCATATCGTCGCCGCATGCAATGCCGCCGGGTTCGAGCCGCGCATGGCGCAGCCTGCGCCGCAAATGGCGTCCGCGGTGACGCTGGTTGCGGCCGGGCTTGGCGTGTCGGTCGTGCCGAAGGCGATTACGCAGGTGCAGGTTGCCGGAGTCGTCTATCGGCCGTTGGCGGGGGATGCGTTGCGGGCGCGGCTCGCCATTGCGTCACGATGCGATGAATCGTCGGCGGTGGTCCAGAATTTTCTGATGCTGGCGGGAGAGGATGGGGCGGCGTGAGGGCCGTGGAAACAAAAACCGCGAAGCCATGTGCCGTCGCGTTTTTCGAACATGCTTGAAGAGCGATGATGTTGTATTCGACGGGATGTTGGCCTTCGCATTTGAATGACTTCAATATCGACGAAGAAGTACTTTTGTTAATTGTCGTGCGCTGCCGTCTGCAATCTGTCGGTGTTGATCGCGAGATGAAAATGAAGGATGGGTTCTGGAATTTTCAATCGATGATCGTCGTGACCGGTTGTGGAGCTTGTCGGTGAGGAATTCACTATTCATTCGCTGCACCACGCAGAAGAGGGTTGCCTGCTTGCACATCGCCAGCCCCTATGATGCCCCCGAGGGAGCCGTGATCGTCTACGATACGACCGATGGATCGACTCATGGTCACGCCGAGGTCGTACTGCCCGGACCGCTTTTCGCGAGTGATTACATCAGTCCGAATAGCAGGGTGATGCGCAAGGGCGAGAAACCCACATTGATCGGAAAGGGTAGAAAGGTAACGGGAGTCTGGATCAAATGAAATGGAATGCCTGGTTTTTGATTTCTGGCGCAGTGCTTTCTTGCTGGGGGGCGACAGTTCTGGCCGATCAAGGCAACGCCGATCCGTTCGTCGCGTTTCAGCAGCGGTTCGGCGGCAATCAGGAGTTCGTTTGCACGGCAAAGGGAGGGAAGAAACTTTCCGTCAATGTGGGCGTGCCTCAGGCGGATGCCGATCAGATGAAGGTGGTGCCCCGCCAGGAGTGGGGCAATACCCTGTCGGTCTACCTCTCCGCTGGCGAGGGGAAGCCGATTGATTCGTCATGGGGAACGCCGGCATTCGATCAATCGATGAAGTTCATGTCGATACGGTTGCGGAACGGCAAGACGCTCGTTTTCGAGCGATTTCGAAATATCCCCGATCCCGATGCGGACGAAAAGCATCTCGATCGCAAACCGTACTTCAATCTGACGATCGATAGCGGAGCAAAGCTGCCTTGCAGTCAGGTCTTCAACTTGTCCTGACGCGTGAATATCTCGTTGATCCTGTTGCGGCAGTCGACAGGTTGCCGAATGAGGGAAACTCCATGATTGATCTGATTCGACTCGGCGACACCACTGACCACGGGGGCGAGGTCATTACCGCTTCGGAGACCATGCGCTACGGCGGACGGCGTGTGGCGCGCAAGGGCGACCTCGTGAAGTGTCCCCGGCATCCTGACGTGAATCCGAACGTGATTCTGGAAGGCGATGCCAAAATAACCGATCGCGGCATATGGGTCGCCCGACAGGGGCACCACGCTACGTGCGGGTGCGCGCTGATTTCGAGCATCCGGTAAGTTTGCTGTCCCTGCGGCGCAGTCAAAAGTCACGCGCATGATCGAACGGCCAAAAATGGCCGTGTGCGCATTGAACGTCGTGGTCGTATCGACCAACGTGGCTTGTGCCCGTGATCCGGGCACAAGGGAATGCCGCATTGAAGTCGACCGGACATCGGTCATTTGCTTCCCCCTGATCGCGGAGAGTGCTGTCCGGAGTGTGGCTGGGCCGTCAGGGAAGAGTGGCGCGCAGAGCCCGACAGTGTCCGATCGAATGGACTTCAAGCTGGAAAGGGGAACGTGCGGTTATCGATGTGGGCCCATGCTCCGACAGGTCTTGTCGGCCGGCAATTGGCACATGCCGCGCCAGGCGGGCGATGAGGAAGGAACCACGACGAAAACCTCGTTGCGAGGCGGCTGGATCGTCGGAACCTTGACGCAAGGCGGGGACTGCTGAACTCGAAGCGCGGTAAAACCGCTTCTGGTGCCGACGGCGAGACTCGAACTCGCACAGCTTTCGCCACTACCCCCTCAAGATAGCGTGTCTACCAATTTCACCACGTCGGCACTGCATTGCACTGCAAGGGGCGCAATTGTAGCGTCACATTTCGCGTTTGTGAAGAGGGTGTGACACGATGGGCGGATGCGCGAAAGCGATCCCGGTAGAATTCGGACGATCGACCCGATGGCCGCCGCAACCGCAACCCGTTTTCTCCGCGTGACACACACCCTCGAACAACTGCAGGCCGGGCAACTGGCCGGCACACGGCAACTCAAGCTCGCATGCGGGTTGACGGCCTTTCCGCGCGAGATTTTCGATCTCGCCGACACGCTCGAAGTGCTCGACCTGACCGGCAATGCGCTCACCGCGCTGCCGGACGACCTGCCGCGCCTGCATCGCCTGCGCATCCTGTTCGCGTCCGGCAACCGCTTCACCGCGTTCCCCAACGTGCTCGGCGCGTGCGAACAGCTCGACATGATCGGCTTCAAGGCGAACCGGATTCAAACCGTGCCGCGTGGATCGCTGCCGCGCGCATTGCGCTGGCTGATCCTCACCGACAACGCAATCGACGAGTTGCCCGCCGATATCGGCGATTGTTCGCGCTTGCAGAAGCTGATGCTCGCCGGCAACCGGCTGCGCACGCTGCCGGCCGGGCTGGCCGCCTGCCGCGCGCTCGAACTGGTGCGCCTGTCGGCGAATCGCCTGGACGAACTGCCGGACTGGCTGCTGCGGATGCCGCGGCTCGCGTGGCTTGCTGCCGCCGGCAATCCGTTCGGTGCGGCACCGGAAGCCGCGGCGTCGGCGGAGCCGGATGTCGCGGACGTCGATTGGGCATCGCTCGCATGCGGGCAGAAGCTCGGTGAAGGCGCATCGGGCGTGATTTACCGCGCGCAATGGACGGCGGATAACCGTGCGCCGCGCGCGGTCGCCGTCAAGCTGTTCAAGGGCGCGGTGACGAGCGACGGCCTGCCCGATTGCGAAATGGCCGCATGCCTGCATGCCGGCCGCCACCCGAACATGATCCCGGTGATCGGCAAGGTGCGCGGGCACCCGGACGGCACGCACGGCCTCGTGATGGAACTCGTCGATCCCGCGCTGACGAATCTCGCGGGGCCGCCGAGCTTCGCGACCTGCACGCGCGACGTGTATGCCGACAGCACGGGATTCGAGCCTGCCGCGGCGCTGCGGATCGCGCACGGCATCGCGTCGGTCGCGGGCCATCTGCACGAACGCGGCATCATGCACGGCGACCTGTATGCACACAACATCCTGCACGACGGCGCCGGTGGCGCGTTGCTCGGCGATTTCGGCGCGGCGTCGCTCTACGACGTGAGCGACCGCATGCGTGGTGCGCGGTTCGAACGGCTCGAGGTGCGCGCGTTCGGTTACCTGCTCGGCGAGTTGCTCGATCGATGCGGGCAGCAGGCGTGGGCCGGCCGGCCCACGCTCGACGCACTGGCGGCGGCCTGTTTGAACGAGGATGTTGACGCGCGGCCGTCGTTCGTGGAGATCACCGCCGCGCTGGCTGCGCAAACACGCTGACGGGACGGCGCGGCAAGTTCGGTCTCGGCAATACGAGCGCTTACGCCTGCCGCGCAGTCAGCAGCTTGATCCCGAGCCCGACGAACAGCAGCCCGCTGGCGCGCTTGAGCGCACGCACCGCGCGGCTCATGCCGAAGCCGCGATGGAACCGGCGCACGCCGGCCGAATAGATGCTGTGAACGATCACGACGGTGCACGCGATCGTCGCGTACATCATGACGAACTGCAGCGCGAGCGGGCGGTCGTGCACGATGAACTGCGGCATGAACGCCGACAGGAAGATCATCGTCTTCGGGTTGCTGCCCGACACGAACAGCGCTTCGCGGAACAGCTTCCCGCGGTCGGGCGCGGCGAGCTCCGCCGCGCCGGTCGACGCGCCGGCCTTGCGATCGCCGCGCAGTTGCCTGACGCCCAGGACCATCAGGTACGCGGCGCCGGCCACCTTCATCGCGACGAACAGCGGCGGCATCGCGGCGAGCACTGCGCCGACGCCGAGTGCGACGAGCACCACGACCACGCCCTGCGCGACGAGATTGCCAGCGATCGTCGCGGCCGTGCCGTGCGTGCCGTAGCGCACCGTGTTGCGGATGACGAGCAGCACGTTGGGGCCCGGCGACAGCGTCGTGGCGAGATAGGCTGCGGCAAACAGCATCCAGGTCTGAAAGGACATGCGGCGCTCCGAGAGGCGGTTCCGGCGGGCGGGATGACGCGATGATGCCACGCCAATATATGGCCCGGGCTTGCCCGGAACCGTGCCGTCGCGTCAGCGTGCGTCGCGCATGCAGTACGCGGGGATCGACGGCGGCGTATCGATCGCGGCGGGCCGCGTCATCCACGCGATCCATCCGGCCCATATCCCGCAGACGATCAGCACGGCGACGTTCAGCGGCGTCCGGTAGCGGACGATCAGGTCGGCCAGCGGCAGGCGGTGTTTCATGTGCGTCTCCTTCGATCGGGGGCGGGCGGCGTTACTGGCCGGCGTAGGTTGGCGCCTTGGCGTCGCAGGTCACGGATACCGTCGAGCCGTCCGCGAAACGCAGCCGGAACGGCACCTTCGCGCCGGGCGCGACGGCCTGACGCGGCTGCTCCAGCATCACGTGATAGCTCTTCGGCTTGAAGGTCACCGTGCCGTGCGCGGGCACTTCGACGGCGTCGACGTGAACCATCTTCGCGGTGCTGCCGTTCGTTTGCGTTTCATGCAGCATCGCCATTCCGTATGCGGGCGTGTCGAGGCCCGTCAGCGTGACGGGCGCGTCGCCGTCGTTCTTCAGCGTGAAGTAGCCGGACGACGGCACGGTCGCCGGCATCGCACGGATCCAGCAGTTTTCTGCCTGTACGGCCGGCGCGGCGAACGTGGCGGGGGCCTGCAACGCGAGCAGTGCGAACAGCAGGCCGGTCGGAATCGGGCGTTTCATGGTTGGTTCTCCTGATAGGGGGGCGGCGGCTATCGGCGGCGACGCGCTCGGCACGAAACGCCGATGCGCATCGCGAACGTCATTTCAGCGTGAACGCGTAGTGGCCTTGCGTGCGATGGCCATCGCTGGCCACCGCGATCCACGCGACCGTGTACGTGCCGGCGGTCAGGCTGGCCAGCGCGACGTGCATGCGTTTCCGGTTGCCGGCGTCGACGGACGATTTCCCGTCGGCGACCGACTGCCCGTGGCTGTCGGTCACGGCGATCGAGCTGAAAGCGGGCTCGAGCGCCTCGCTGAAACCGATCGAGACCGTATGCGGCGCGGTTGAGAGCGTGGCGCCGGCGGCCGGTTCTTGCGTCTTCGGGAGTGCGTGTGCGCGGGCGGCCTGGATCGCGACGAAGCCGAGTGCGGCGAGCGTGGCGCGAATGAAAGTGGCGGTTTTCATGGTTGAGTGTGCGAGTGGCGAATCGGATGAAGCAACACGGATTCGACGGACGGATGCACGCGCACCATCGCAGCAGTACCGATGGCGGCCGACGCCGGTGCGAACGTGCGCGGCCGGGCGCTGCCCGCAGGCGAATGCCGGCGCGACGGTACGCACCGGCAGCAAGCGGCCGCACGCGCGGTACGACGCCGCGCGCAACACGGTGAGTCATGATCGTCCTTCGAAACGTGACACGTCGCGCACGCCGGCGGCGTGCGCGAGCCGCGCGATGCGCTACTGCATCACGGGCGTTGACGACGAATCAGGACGTGAACGGAGGGGCGCGCGGTTGCGCGGCCGTGAGCGGCAGCGCGCGGCGCAGGCTTTCGAAGCGGGTCGCTTCGCGATGCTGAATGACGTGCACGTTGGCCGCGAACGTCAGTTCGGGCGCGGGCAGGGCGGGCGTATGGGCGAGCAGGCTGCAATAGCCGCATGCCTGGAGGTGGGCCTGCAGGCTCTTTCGCGACGCATCGGCGGCGCGCTCGCCGGTGGCCGGCGCGGCAGTGCAGTAGCCGGCCAGCAGCGTATCGACGCGCTGCTGCGTCGTCAGGGCCTGCGAGATCGTCGGTGCGAGCGCCGTCATCAGGATGGCGAGCATCCCGATCAGACTGCCGATCTTCCGGAGACGACGACTCAGCATGCGATGCGCGGCGGCGTAGGGGCGACGATGGAGCGGATTATGCCACGCACGTCGAGTCGCATGTCGACACGGCGGTGCGGCGTTGCGGCGCGCTACGCGTGCCTGGCCAGGTATTTCGCGATCAGGGTCATCTGCGCGGCCCAGCCCTGATCGTTCATCTCGCGCGCCTTCGCGCGGCGCGTTTCGATCAACTGATCGAAGCCCGTTTCGGTGACCGTGAGCAGCGTGCCGGCGGCCTGCGCCGCGAGCGCGAACGTGACGAGCGTCATCGGCTCGGATGTGTAATCGACATTCGGGTCGATCGCGAACGGATGCCAGCGAAAGGAGAACAGTTGCTTCGGCTCGACGCGATCGACGACGATTTCGAACACAGTGCCCGCATAGGGCTCTTGCGCCTTGGCGACGTCGTCGTCGACGCGGGTCGGCGTGATGCGGCCGAACAGCGGCTGCCCGGCCGCGAACGGCCCGTCGAACGAGACGCCGAACCACTGGCCGAATTCGCCGGAATTGCTGATGGCTTCCCACACGCGGTCGGGTGATGCGTTGAGCAGGGCCTGTTTTTCGATGCGATCGGTTTGCTGGGTCATGACGTTCTCCACACAGGATCAACCTTTGCCGGACGGCACGCGCGACCGCGGGCCGCGTCTAGTCGAGCATGACCGCGTCGGGCACGTCGAGCACGAGGTCCGACGTCGCGACGGCCACGCACGGCAGCGTATAGCCGTCGGCCTTTTCCTCGCGGCTCAGCCCCGGCCATTCGATCGTGTAGCGTACGCTGCCGCTGACGATCCGGCAAAGGCAGCTTCGGCATGTGCCGTTGCGGCACGAACGCGGCAGCGACACGCGCGCGAACGCGGCGGCTTCGAGCAGCGTGAGCGAATCGGGCGCATCGAAGGTCGCGCCGAGCGGCTCGATGCGCACGAGGGGAGGGTGTTCCGGATGGGTCATGGCGAAGGCGGGCGGCGATTCGGCGGCAACGCGCCAAGCATACCCGAACGGGCCGACGGCCGGCGTCGGCCGGCCGTCGGTGTCAATGCCGGCGCAGATGCCGGTACACGGTATTGCGGGCGAGGCCGAGCTCGCGCGCGGCCGCCGACACGTTGCCGCCATGCCGTGCCAGCACGGCATCGATCACCGCGGCCTGATGGTGTTGCAGCGTCGTGCCTTCGTGCGAGCCGGCCGATGCGGCCGGTGCCGCGGATGACGGCGCCGCCGGTGCGTCGTCGCAGTCGAGCCAGAAATCGTCGGGCAAATGGGTGAGCGTGATCTCGTCTTCGTCCTCGGCCAGCATGCCGGCCGTGCGCAGCACGTTGGTCATCTGGCGCAGGTTGCCGGGCCAGCGGTGGCGCGTGAACGCGTCGAGCACGTCGGCCGCGATGCGGCGCGGCATCGGTTCGCTGCGCGCGAGCCGCGCGAGAATCCGCTCGACGAGCGCGGGCAGGTCGGTACGTGCGGCGAGCGCCGGCAGCGTGACCGCGAGCCCGTTGATCCGGTAGAACAGGTCTTCGCGGAACGTGCCTTCCGCGATCATCGCGCGCAGGTCGCGATGGGTCGCGCAGACCACGCGCACGTCGACCGGCACCGCGCGCGCGCCGCCGAGCGGCATCACCGCGCGTTCCTGCAGCACGCGCATCAGCCGGACCTGCTGCGCGAGCGGCATGTCGCCGATTTCGTCGAGAAACAGCGTGCCGCCATCGGCCTGCACGATCTTGCCGGGGCTGCCGCGCTTGCGCGCGCCGGTGAACGCGCCGTCCTCATAGCCGAACAGCTCGGCCTCGATCAGCGAATCGGGCAGCGCCGCGCAGTTGACCGCGACGAACGGGCCGTCCGCGCGAGGCGATGCCTGGTGCAGTGCGCGGGCGAGCCATTCCTTGCCGGTGCCGGTCTGGCCGAGGATCAACAGCGGCAGGTCGCGCCCGCGGATCTTCGCGACGCGTTCGAGCACGGCGGCCATGCGTGCGTCGCCCGTGTCGAGCGTCGCGAACGTGATCGCATCGGGGTCCGCTGTGCGCACGCGTGCGGCGGGTGCGGGCGGCGTGACGGCGACGGCGGTCTTGTGCGCTTCCGCGAATTCGCAGCGCGCCAGCACGCGTACGCCGGTCGACAGCGTGAGGCGGAACATCGCACCGGGCGCGCGTGCCGCCTGCTGCGCGAGCTGGCTGAAGCGCATGCCGAACAGCGCGTCGCTGGCCTGATGTTGCAGTGCGTCGAACGACGCGCCGAGCTGGAATTGTGCGCTGCGGTTCGCGGCGATCAGCCCGCCGTCGGGGCCGAAGGCGACGAGTCCGGCGAACAGCGAATCGACGCATTCCTCGTGCGCATGAAAGCGCAGTCGCAAGGCTTCCGCGCACTGGTTCGCGAACAGGTGGTTCTCGATCAGTTGCGCGGACATCCGCACGAGCGCGAGCGTGTGCGGGCTCGAGCCGCGCGGATCGCCGCTGACGTCGAGCGTGCCGAGCGTGCGGCCGAACGGGTCGAAGATCGGCGCGCATGAGCAGGTGAGGATGTGGTTGGCGCGCAGGAAGTGTTCGTCGCCGTGCACGGCGACGGCCTGGCCCGATGCGAGTGCGGTGCCGATCGCGTTGGTGCCGCGTGCGCCTTCCGCCCACGAAACGCCCGTGCACAGCGCGACGCGGTTGGCTTTTTCGATGAAGTCCGCGTCGCCGATGCTATGCAGGATGACGCCGTCCGCGTCGGTCAGCAGCACGAGGCTTTGCGTGTCGGCGATTTGCGCGTGGAGGTTCTCCATGACCGGGCGGGCGTGCGAGAACAGCGCGTGATTCGTGTCGAGCAGTTCGCGCAGCGCAATGCGCGACAGCGGCGAGAAATCGGGACGTTCGTGCGCGCGCAGGCCGACCGCGGTCGAACGCGCATGCGCCTGCGCGAGCAGGTCGGTGCGACCCGCGGTGGCGGGCAGCACGAAAGGTTGCGGCATGACTTGTCTCCTGTCGACCCGAGTTAGCGCTTTAGCGCTTACTCGGGTCCCATGCTTCGCGGTCGACCCGAGTTAGCGCTTTAGCGCTTACTCTGGTCCCATGCTTCGCGGTCGACCCGAGTTGGCGCTTTAGCGTTTACTCTGGCCCATGCTTCGCGGTCGACCCGAGTTGGCGCTTTAGCGCTTACTCTGGTCCCGTGCTTTGCGGTCGACCCGAGTTGGCTTTTTAGCGCTTACTCGGACCCCATGCTTCGCAGTCGACCCAAGTTAGCACTCGAGCCTCTGCTTCACGGTCGACCCGGGTTCCCACTCCAGCGCCACCCGAGCCCCACGCTCCTCGAATCCGGCCGATCCGGCACACACGTGCTCGCCGGATTCCTCTACCGGTTCCCGCCTGCGCGTGCGGCGCACCATCGACGCGCGAACGCCGGCCATCCGGGCACACATCATCATACAAGCGCCGCGTGCGATGTGCGACCGCGTATAAAATCCACTTGCTTTTAAATGCCCGCCTGCAATGATTGAAACGGAGCACGCACGCGCCGTGTTCCGCATTGCAACATGCATGCGACGTGACATGCATCCGTTCGGGAGACGCATCATGGTTCGGACGGAACTGAGAGTCGTGCTGGCGGCCATCGCCACATTCATCATGCTGGGCGGCATTGCCGTGGCGATCCACGGGCTGCTGTTCGATCTGACCGATGCGGTGCGATACGGGGCGGCCGCGATTGCGGTCGGCGCCACGACGGCCGCAATCGCGCTCAACGTCTGGCCCAACGATCCTCACTGACGCCGGTTTCCGAAACGGTGCCGGATGCCGCGCTGATCAGATGAAATGCGCGTCGGAACGACGCACGCCGTAAATTTTGTCTCCCGCGCGAAACCGTCTAAAGTGGAAAGCAACCGGCATGCATTACCCGCGCCATTACCCGCGGGCCGTGCCCCGCCGGCGAGCCCGCGTACATTTCGTCCGGCCGGTGGCGGACGACGGACGCGGTCATTCGTTTTCTACCGGTCGAGGCGGGTCCCATGCAAATCCATTTCACGAACGAGAAGCCCGAGTATTCGGGGCGCGACCTGATGCTTGCGTTCACGGCGTTGGTGAATGGCGAGCGCGTTCAATGTCAGATCACCGCCGAGGCGCTGGAAGACCACTTCGGTGCGGCTTCGCCGCGCTTCGAGGACATGGTCGGTGCATTCGACCAGCACCGCGACCGTATCGAGGCGGCTGCACGGCGCCTGCTGTCGGAGACGCGCGCGCAATGCGTGACGCTGCGCAGCGGCTACGTCCGCTTCTACGAGGCCAACTGGCGCTGACGACACGACGCCCGTCCTGCTGTGCGCGTCGCTGAACGCCGCGCACGCGAAGACGTTGCCTTTCATGCGATGCCGTTCGGCGGGCCCGGGCGGCATTTTCGTATGCGGGCCGCACCGGATTGCTGCCGCGCCTGGCCGGCTGCTAGTGTGCCGGCACGACCCGGCGTATCGATTCGTCAGGATCGCAGAGAAAATCATTCGAATCAGGCGTTGAAACTCGATCCGGCGAACCGGCTGGCGCTCGAGGCAACGGGCATCGCGGCGATTCGCAGCAACCGGCCCGATGCGGCGGTCGGGATCTTCGAGGGCATGAACCGCGCGTATCCCGACGACGCACACGTGATCGCCAACCTGGCGGTCGCCTATCGCCGCACCGGGCGGGTCGATGACGCGATGCAGTTGTACCGCCGCGTCAAGACGCTGGATCCGCCGCTGGCGCAGCGGCTGTACGACGAGGAACTCAAGGGCGTCGCGACGCCGTGATGCGCGCGGGCGGGCCCGCACGACCCGCCCAACGAAAACGCCACCCGAAGGTGGCGTTCGTTCGTCGTGCATCGCGCCGAAGCGCGACCGTCACTCGCTGCCGAGATAGAAGAAGCGGAACAGGAACACGGCCGCGATGATCCACACGATCGGCTTGACCGAGCGGGCCTGGCCCGTCAGCAGCTTGAGGCCGCCGTAAGCGATGAAGCCGAACGCGACGCCGTTCGCGATCGAGTACGTGAACGGCATCAGCAGCGCGGTGAGCGCGGCCGGCACGGCTTCCGTTGCATCGTCCCACGGCACCTCGACCATCTCGCGCAGCATCAGGCACGACACGTACAGCAGTGCCGGTGCCGTCGCATACGCCGGCACGACGCCGGCGAGCGGCGCGATGAACAGGCACGCGAGGAACAGCACCGCGACGGTGATGGCCGTCACGCCCGTGCGGCCGCCGGCCTGCACGCCCGATGCGCTTTCGATATACGCGGTGGTCGACGACGTGCCGAGCACCGAGCCCGCGACGATCGCCGTGCTGTCGGCGAGCAGCGCCTTGTTCAGGCGGTTCATCTTCCCTTCGACGAGCAGGCCCGCGCGGTTCGCGACGCCCATCAGCGTGCCGGTCGCATCGAACAGCTCGACGAGGAAGAACACGAGGATCACGTTGATGATGCCGGTCGACAGCGCGGCGCCGATGTCGAGCTTGAACAGCGTCGCATCGATCGACGGCGGCGCGGAGAACACGCCGTGGAACTGGTTGCCGCCGAAGAAGAACGACAGGATCGTCACGCCGATGATGCCGATCAGGATCGCGCCGCGCACGCGCAGGTGGTCGAGCGTGACGATCGTGAAGAAGCCGATGATCGCGAGGATCGTCGTGGGCTTGTGCAGGTCGCCGAGCGTGACGAGCGTGGCCGGGTTGCCGACGATCACGCCCGAGGTCTTCAGCGAGATGATGCCGAGGAACAGGCCGATACCCGCGGTGATCGAGATCCGCAGCGATTTCGGAATGCCGTTGACGATCGCCTCGCGCACGCGGAACAGCGTGACGAGCAGGAACAGGCAGCCGGAAATGAACACCGCGCCCAGCGCGGCCTGCCACGTGAAGCCCATCCCCTTGACGACCGTGTACGCGAAATACGCGTTCAGGCCCATGCCGGGCGCGCATGCGATCGGGTAGTTCGCGTACAGCCCCATGATGATCGATGCCAGCGCCGCGACGAGGCAGGTCGCGACGAACACGGATTCCTTCGGCATGCCGGCGTCGCCGAGGATCGCGGGGTTGACGAAGATGATGTAGGCCATCGTCAGGAACGTGGTGACGCCCGCGAGTATTTCGGTGCGGAAGTCGGTGCCGGCTTCAGCGAAGCCGAAATACCGCTTGATGGATTCCATGAAGGCGTTTCTCCGGTCGGGTTGTCGTGTTGCTTGTTGTGCCGAATTGTTGTACAGGCAGCGGACGGCGGGCTTAATGTAACCAGCCACTATTGCCCGGCTATCGGCGGATTGTAATAGCGCGGATAGCTCGGACGATATAGTTGGGGGCACGATCGCAAGATCGGTCGGCTGCCAGTGCGCGAACGGTCTGGCAGCCCGGCCGCGCGGCGAAGGCGCGCATTTTACCGGTTCGGGTGGAACGAACCGGAAGAAATGGCGGAAACGGGAGCAAGGCAAGGAGGCGAGGCAAGCGAACGGAGCCGGCCGATGCGCGCGCAACAACGTGCGAAGCGAGTGCAAACCGGACGTGCAAGCGGACGCACAAAGCGGCGCGCGTGGCGGGTGCGGGATGACATCCGGCTGAAACGGAGCGCCCGCATGCTGCACGAACGTGGGGCAGGCAGCACGTGCGCCGCCCGTGCGCAGGCCCGGCCGCGGCGTGCAGCCGCCATTCTTCAGTCCAGGCGGTTGCCGATATCGGGCTATCGTGCGCCGAAGCCGTCCCGCCCGCAACTGTCATGTCGTGATGCGGGGGCGACTGTGGTTTCTGTGTAAAAGATTGCAAGACCCCATCGCATAAACCGGCAAGTCTTTCTAGGATAGATACACCGCGCATGCACACGCCGGCCGGTAATTGCCGACGCGGGGGAGTCGCAGTCCGTGCAGGCCGGGCGGTGAAGTGCGGTCAAGGCCGTTGCGCGTTCGGGCAGGCACGGCCGATTGCGATTGCCCGATGCGGGTTCGTCCGTAATCACGGAGGTCAGCATGTTGAACTGGATCAGCCGTTGGGCGATGCGACACGCCCCCACGCCGGAAAAAACCGCTGCGTCGATGCTCGTGACGGCGCGCATGGAACTGTTCGCTGCCGAACAGCGCGTCATCGACGCGAAATTACAAGCGGATTACTGGCGCACACGTGTGTCATTCCTCGAGGAGGTGCAGAAGCAGGGCATCGATCCGTGGGTGACCTCGCAGGCAGCGCAACGCCCCGACCTCGATTCCACTCCCCGCAGCACGGGCCCGCGTCTCGCCGCCAGCACCTGATGCATCAGTTGCATCGCGGCGCGCGATCGCTCGCGGCACGCACCGGCGTGCCGCGTCATTCGATGCGCACCCGCGGCGCCTCATGCCGCGGGTGCGTCCGTTTTCGGTCGCGGCCGTTCCGCGTCTCGCGTGCCTGACGGCACGTCGCTCATCCACTCCTTCCCGCTATCCCGAAGAGCAAACGTTGCACTTGCGCGAGTGTGCGCCTGAAGCGCTCGCCGCGACGCACGTACGCGGTCGTGAGCGTCGCTTCGGCCGGCCGGTCGGCAACGGTGCCGAGCCAGATGCGTTCGCCGCGTGCGATGCGCAGCACGTCGCCGGGCTGCACCCAGCAATCGTCGACGCTCGGTGGGCGCGTGACCCACAGCGCCGCGCCATGCGTGCGGAGCTCCGCGTCCCGCGGCGCGCGCCAGGTCATCGTCGTGCGCGGCGCGACCGCGAAACGGATCACGACAGTCGGTAACGCGATCGTGCCGGCGTGGCGCCGATCGGGACGGTCAAACAGCGGGCTTGCCTGGTCCATCGTCTTCTCCAGTGATTGAGCCGGATGGATGACGCGCACCAGAACAAAAAGGCCTCATCCGTTTCCGGCGAGGCCTTGTGTGACATGCGGTACTGCCCGATTGCTAACGCACAAGCGCCTCCCGTGAACCATTCTTTCGAATGTTCATCGATCGATGAATCGAGGCGGAGACGAGCGTGTACGTAGGCATGCGAACGAGTTTGTCTTCGTGGAACGGCGTTGTCAACGACAATTTTCGAGATAGTGCAGGGGATGCGTCGGCGGCTGCGCGCGAGTGGCAGCGTACCCGGATCGCATGCGTCGCGACGCGTTCGTCATGAGCGACTTCGACATCGTTCGCGCAACAGGCTGCGCATTTGCGCGAGCGCACGCGCCAGCCATGCGTTGCGTCCCGTCGCGTACGCGGTCGTGATCGATGCCTCGGCCGGACGGGTGTCGTCGGTGCTCATCCAGATGCGATCGCCGCGCCGCACGCGCAGCACGTCGCCGGTTCGTATCCAGTAATCGTCGACGCTGCCCAGCCGCGTGACCCACAGCGTCGCGTCGTGCACGCGAATCTCGGCATCGTTTTGCGCGCGCCACGCCAGCGTCTTGCGCGGCGCGACCGTGAACTGGATCACGACCCGCGGCAACGCGATCGCATCGGTGCGGCACCGATCGGGGCAGACAACCAGCCGGCTTGCTTGGTCCATCGTCATCTCCATCCGTTGAGCCGGGCGGGATGACGCGCACCAAAACAAAAAGGCCCCATCCGTTTCCGGCGAGGCCTTGTGACATGCGCAACTGAATCTCGATGCTAACGCACAAGCGCCTCCAGTGATCGCCACGGATGGGCGTTCACTCGGTTTTCATGCGCGATGGCGGCGGGCTTGAGCATAAGCATGCGAACGAGTGTGTCGTGGCAGCGCATCAATGTCAACGGAAATTTCGAGATGCGTGACGGTTACGCGTCGCGTTGCGCGAGGCCGTTCACGAGCAGCTCGGACAGCAGGCCCGTCATCCCTTCCGGGTGCGTGGCCGCGCGCGCCTTCAGCTGTTCGACGAGTTCGGCGTTGAGCTTGCATGCGAACGGCACGAGGCCCTGTTCCTGGTCGAGCTTGCGCTGCGCGCGGCGGTCGAGCTTGACGGCTTCTTCGGCACCCTTGCCGAAACGCGCGGAGCTCGACTGCTTCATCGCGTGCGTCAGCTTGAGCGCCTTGTTCTTTTCGAGATCGGTTTTCTTCATGGCCATCGCGGCACCTCCTGGAAATTGAAGCCGCGATTGTACGCATTTCGGCGGGCGCCGCCCGTGGAGCCGGCAAGAAACCCGGTCAGGCGCCCTTCGTCGTGCCCCAGTTGCCGCCGTGCGCGGCCGCCTGTGCGGCCGGCGAGCGGGCGAGGTAGGCGAGCGCCTGTTCGGTCGAGCCTTCGTGATGCGGCGTATAGCCGGGCTTGAAATAGCGCAGCGCCGCGCCGATCACCTTCCAGAACGACGGCAGGTGCCCGCGCCGCGAACCTTGCCACCACGCGAGCACGAAACCCGGGTAGCGGCCGGCGTCCGGGTCGCGCCGGTACATGAACTTCGCGCCCGTCGTGATGTAGTAGAGCAGCAGCAGGATCACGAACGCCATGTGCACGCAGCGCTCCGGATAGGTGCCGCCCATGTGCCGGTAGATGTCGAACGCGACCGTGCGGTGCTCGACCTCTTCCGCGCCGTGCCAGCGCAGCAGGTCGACCATCGTCGGGTCGGCTTTCCCCTCGTCGAGCCCGTGCGCGTTGAGCACCCAGTTGCCGAGATAGCCGAAGAAATGCTCGAGCGACGCGATCACCGCGAGCTGCTGCCGCAGCCAGAAACGCGTGTGGCCGATCTTCAGCCCGAGCGGCTGTTCGCCGAGCACGCGCGTGAACAGCCGGTTGAGCTTCTGCGTGAACGGCTTCGTGTCGATCCCGTGCCGGTCGTAGTAGTGCTTCAGCACGCCGCCGTGCGAACGCGAGTGCACGGCCTCCTGCCGCAGGAAGCCTTCGGCCTCGTCGCGCAGGCGCGCGTCGGTGATCA
Source organism: Burkholderia sp. HAN2018 (assembly GCF_024704855.1). Lineage (NCBI taxonomy): Bacteria > Pseudomonadati > Pseudomonadota > Betaproteobacteria > Burkholderiales > Burkholderiaceae > Burkholderia > Burkholderia sp. HAN2018. Next base: position 32,165 of record NZ_QOBB01000049.1, read on the forward strand.
GCGGCAAGGCCTTGTTGTACACGCGGCAGAACCACAGCTCGCCTTCCGGGAACAGCAGGTTCAGCGTGTTGATGATGTGCGTGCTGCCCGGGTCGTTCGGCACCCAGGTGACCGGCGTGTCGCTGAAGTCGAACTTCACGTGCCGGGCCTTGATCTTGTGATAGTCGGCGGTATCGGTCATCTTTGTCTCCCTGTGCGGCGTCGTGCGCCGTCAATGCGATGCCATGCTGACGCGGGCGATCATCCGGCCGAGCCACGGCATGAAGCGGCCGACGAAACGCATGGCATGCGCCTCGCCGCCGACGGCGACGACGGGATGGTTGCGCAGCACGCCGTCGACCATCGCCTGCGCGACGGTTTCGGGTTTCAGGCCGCGCATCTGGTACAGCTTCGTCGCGCGCTTGCGCAGCCGCGCTTCGTCCTGTGCATTGGCGCCTGCGTATTGCGTCGACGCCATGATTCCGGTCTCCGCGAAGCCGGGGCACACGGCCGTCACGCCGATGCCCTTTTCCGCGAGCTCCGCGCGCATGCATTCGCTGAGCATCAGCACGGCGGCCTTCGTCGTCGCATACGCGGGCAGGTCGCGCGACGGCCCGAACGCGGCGGCCGACGCGGTGTTGACGATGTGCCCGCCGGTGCCGCGCGCGGCCATCTGCTGCGCGAACAGCCGCGAGCCGTGGATCACGCCCCACAGGTTCACGTGCAGGATGCGCTCCCAGTGCCGCGTGCTCGTGTCGAGGATGCCGCCGGCCATGCCGATGCCGGCGTTGTTGATCACCACGTCGGCGCCGCCGAGTTCGTCGCCGACCCACGTCGCCAGCGCTTCCATTTCGTCGGCGGACCCGACGTCGACGCGTTTCGCGTGGGCCTGCGCGCCGGTCAGCCCGATCAGCAGCGCGGTGCGTTCGGCGCTCGCGAGATCGATGTCGCACGCGACGATCGTCGCGCCTTCGCGCGCGAACGCGAGCGCCGCGCAGCGGCCGATGCCGCTGCCCGCGCCGGTGACCACCGCGACCTTGCCGCTGAAGCGGCCGCTCGTTGCGCGGCGGCGCGCGTTCGCGAGTGCGGGCGGCTCGTTGCCCGATTCGACCGCGTCGATCAGTTGCCCGGCCAGATCCGCGAAGCGCGCCGGATCGGCGAGCGGCAGCCAGTGGCCGGCCGCGACCTCACGGCGGTAGTACTGCGGCACCCAGCGCGACAGGTTCTCGGACAGCGCGGGGCTCACGTACTTGTCGCCGAGCGGCACGATCGTCTGCACCGGTGCATGCGCATGGCGTTCGCGCGGCGCGAACAGGCAGCGGATGAAGTTCGCGCGATAGAGGCGCACGCCGCGCGCGCCGTCGTCGGCTTGCGTCGGACGCGGCGCGACGGGCGTTTTCTCGAGCCTGCGCAGCAGGCGCGGCCACGCGCGGCCGAGCCACAGCCGCCAGCCGAGCTCCGGGATGAACGGCAGGTGGAACAGGTACACGTACCACGAGCGCACGAGCTGGCCGCCGAGCTTGGCGAGCGACGCGGGCGTCGGGTGCAGCACGCGTTCGCGCAGCCAGAAGCCGACATGGTCGAGGCACGGCCCCGAGCACGACGTGTATGACGCGATGCGGCCGGAAAGGCGCGGATCGGTGACGAATTCCCAGCCCTGGATCGAGCCCCAGTCGTGCGCGACCAGATGTACGGCGCGACCGGGGCAGAGCGCGTCGATCACCGCGACGAAATCGTCGGTCAGCTTCGCGAGGTGGTAGTCGGCCATGCGCTGCGGCGCGCCGGACAGTCCCGCGCCGCGCACGTCGTATGCGATCACGTAGTGTTTGCGCGCGAGCAGCGGCGCGACGTGCTGCCAGACGCTGCTGTCGTCGGGATAACCGTGCACGAGCACGACCGGCGAGCGGGCCGGGTCGCCCCAGGTCCTGACCGCGAGCGTCAGGTCGCCGGAGGCGATCGCCGTTTCGCCATGAACCGATTCGAACAGGGCCAGCGGCGCTTCGTCGGAAAGAGGCTGCATCGTGAGTCCGTCGTTCAGGGAGTGGGGAGAAAGGCGGGTTCGCGTCAGGCGGCGGCCGGCACGGTCGCGACGGCCTGCGCACGCTCGGCCAGGCGGCGCTGCCAGCGGCGCACGTGCGGCAGGTCGTCGTCGAGCCAGTACGCGTCGTCTTCGGTGATCACGAGCAATTCTTCGAATTTCGCGCCCACGCCGGCGAAGCCGAGGTGCGGCTCGACGGCCCACAGGCCCGGCACGGGCGCATGCTCGGAGCGGCGGTCGATCGACCACAGCGGCGACCAGCCTTGCTGTTTCGCCGCGCGCCCCTGGTCGAGCAGCAGGTTGCGCGTCGCGTTCAGCCCGAAGCGCGCGACGAAGCGCGGCTTCGACAGCTTGTGGATCTTCGCGACGCGATGCGCGAGCACCTTGAACGGATAGGCCTTGTGGCGCGGCTCGACGCCCTGGCGGCGGCACAGCGCGTCGACTTCCTGTGCGACCTCGGCCATCGGCCGGCGCGCCTTCACGAGCCGCACGATCAGGTCGCGATGGTCCATCAGGTCGTCCTGCAACTGCTCGAGGATCGGGTTCTGGCCGAGGCAGTGCGCGTAGCCGACGTCGGCCACGATGCCGTCGAGCACCGGCGCGACGTCGAGGATCACCGGCATGTCGGTTTCGAGCTGCCGGTTGCTCGGGAAGAACGCGAGATTGAAGCCGCCCATGTGCTTGAGGCCCGAGAAGCCCTGAAAGGCGGTGCGGTCGCCGAACCACGCGAACGGCTTGTGCAGCCAGTCGTGCACGCCGTTGTCCTGCAGCCATTCGGTCAGGAGGCGCGCGGCTTCCTTTTCGGTGATGCCGGGGTGGAGCATCGCGCCGACGGTCTCGACACAGCGGTAGGCAAGCTGCTGGACCGCGCGGAATTGCGGCAGCTCGTCGAGGTGGACTTCCGGCAGCGAGTGGTCGGCCATGATGCGTCTCCAAGGGGGCGCTGATCCGGAATCCGTCCGCCGGCGTCGCCGTCACGGGTTATTCAGTCAGCATTTAATGTGTCATTGATCAATGTAACGATCATAGACGGTTCCGCGTGCCGGGACGTGAGGATTTGTCCTAATGGCAGGGGGAAATGGAGGGGAGCCTCTAGGTTTCCGGACGATGTCGCGAGCGGGTGCGTCGCCGGCCCGGATGGCCGTGTTCGATCGTTTCGTGATGCCCGGCATGTCGCGCCGGATCAACTCGCCGTCGTGTCGCGGCGTGACGCTGTCAAATTGCCGAAATAATTTCGACACATCATTCGCCCCCGATTCGAAGCCGTCCCGGCTTCGCGGTGGCGATGACCCGCCAGTGCGCCGCACGGGGCAGTGAACGGAACCGATTCGACATTTCCACGGAGAGACCATGCAACGCCGCCAGTTCATGAACACCCTTGCCGCGGCGACTGCTGCGACGTCGCTGATGCTCAAGGCCGGCACCGCCGACGCAAAGAGCGCCACCGCGCCGGACGCGCTTGACCCGGGCCGCTGGTCGCCGTTCAACGCCGCGCGCCTGCAGGCGGTGCTCGACCAGCATGGCGTCGCGAGCGCGCGCTACGACGAAAAGCGCCGCCCGTACGCGGTGTTCGACTGGGACAACACGTGCATCATGAACGACTGCGAAGAGGCGTTGCTGATGTACCAGATCAACCATCTGCAATACAAGCTGACACCGGACGAATTCGTCGGCGTGATGTGGAAGGACGTGCCGAAGGGCGCGTTCATGAAGGACTACACGACCGTCGACGGCAAGCCGGTGACGATGGAGGATCTCGCCGCCGACGTCGAATCCGACTACCGCTGGCTCTACGCGAACTACAAGGGTTTCGGCGGCAGCAAGAGCCTCGACGAGATTCACGAGACCGACCAGTTCAAGGATTTCCGCGCGAAGCTGTACTTCATGTACGACGCGATCTGCGACACGCACCCGCTCGAAGTCGGCTACAAGTGGATCATCTATTTCTACAAGAACATGACGACCGCCGAGCTGCAGGCGATGGCGGAAGCGTCGGACAACTACGGGATCGGCGACGCGCTGCGCAAGGTTCGCTACGAAAGCCCGAAGACGCTGCCGGGCAAGGCCGGCGTCGTGGCCGACACGCATTTCCACGGCATTCGCATCCATGAGGAAATCCGCGCGGTGATGCACACGCTGCGCGCGAACGGCATCGACGTGTACGTGAGCACCGCATCGCTCGACGATGTGGTGCGCGTGTTCGCCGGCAATCCGAACTACGGCTACGGCGTGCCGCCGGAGAACGTGATCGGCCTGCGCCTCGACATGCAGGACGGCAAGTACACGAGCACCTATCCGGCCGGCTGGCATTTCAACTGGGGGCCCGGCAAGACGGTGGGCATCCGTAACGTGCTCGTATCGAAGAAGGGCTACGGCCCGCTGCTGGTGTTCGGCGACAGCGACGGCGACGCGTGGATGCTGCGCGACTTCAAGGACACCGCGGCCGGCGTGATCGTCAACCGGATGAAGAAGGGCGAGATCGGCGCGGACAGCAAGCTCGCGGCCGGGCAGATCGGCCAGCCGGATGCGCGCTTCCTGCTGCAGGGCCGCGACGAGCACACGGGCCTGATGATTCCCGACGAGAAGTCGATCAAGTACGGCAAGAGCGAGCGCAAGCTGCTCGCCTGACGGGTGCCGGGTGCCGGGTGCCGGGTGCCGGGTGCCGGGTGCCGGGCCGTGGCGGCCCGGTGTCCGGCGGGATCGACGGCGGTATTGCGCGGGGCGAAACATGCGCGTCTCAGCGCTCGCGCGGCGTACCCAGCCGGTCCAGCAACGCCCCCAGCAAGTCGACGCAGCGGAAACACGAAAATGAAGGAGAAGCGCCGGACCGGGCGCCGGACGATCGATCGGGTGCGGGAGTGGCACCGAATCCGGAGAGGGAAGCGGATCGAGCTCGCAACGGAGGAGGCGGACAATAAAAAAGGACGCTTGCGCGTCCTTTTGCCGTCTGAAGTGTTGCGCATCGTCGAGAGGCGTCCCCAGCGTTTTCATCGGCAATGCTAGCGAAGTATCGAACGAATGTCAAAATGCAGCGCGTCGAAAGCGGAGCGTGAGCGGCCACCTCCCATACCATTCGGCAGTTGGGGGGGCCGGTCGGTATCGATGCCTGTTGCCCCTCGTCCGGCGAATCCGGTGAGGATCCGAATATCTGCCTCATCCCTCCCGCTTTCCTCCCAACCGGTCCAGCAACGCCCCCAGCAGATCGATCGGCAGCGGAAACACGATCGTCGAATTCTTGTCCGCCGCGATCGTCGTCAGCGTCTGCAGGTAGCGCAACTGCATCGCCTGCGGCTGCAGTGCGAGCCGCTGCGCGGCCTGCAGCAGCTTCTCCGATGCCTGCAGTTCACCCTCCGCATGAATCACCTTCGCTCGCCGTTCGCGTTCGGCCTCGGCTTGCCGGGCGATCGCGCGGATCATCGTCTCGTTCAGGTCGACGTGCTTGATCTCGACGGTCGATACCTTGATCCCCCATGCATCGGTCTGCGCATCGAGCGTCTTCTGGATGTCGGCGTTCAGCTGTTCGCGCTCGGCCAGCAGCGCATCGAGCTCGTGCTTGCCGAGCACCGAACGCAGCGTCGTCTGCGAGAGCTGGCTCGTCGCGTCGAAGAAGCGCGCGACCTGGATCACGGCCTTCTCCGGATCGACGACGCGGAAATACACGACCGCATTCACCTTCACCGACACGTTGTCGCGCGTGATCACGTCCTGCGGCGGCACGTCGAACACGACGGTGCGCAGATCGATCCGCACGACTTGCTGAACGATCGGGATGATCAGCACGAGCCCCGGCCCCTTCACTTTCCAGAACCGGCCGAGCATGAACACGACGCCGCGCTCGTACTCGCGGAAGATGCGGATCGACGACGCAACGAGCACCACGGCGAAGACGATCAGGACGCTGCTGAAGCCGAATGTGTAGCCGATCATGTTGGTTCACCTTGATGTTGTTGTTCCTGCGCCGGCACGTCATACAGCGGCGCGACGGTGAGCATCAGCCCCTGGCGGCCGGTGACGCGTACGCGGCAGCCGGCTGCGAGCGGCACGCTGCTCGCGACGCGCCAGCGCTCGCCATGCA
>NZ_QOBB01000050.1:0-37916 GCF_024704855.1 Burkholderia sp. HAN2018
CGCGCGCTGCCCGCATGGCGCGCGACACCCGCCCGCGAACGGGCGGCGATCCTGCGCGCATGGCATGCCGCGATCGTTGCGCACACCGACGATCTCGCGAAACTGATGTCGCGCGAACAGGGCAAACCGCTCGCGGAAGCGCGCGGTGAGGTCGCATACGGCGCGTCTTACGTGCTGTGGTTCGCCGAGGAAGCGACACGCACGTATGGCGACCTGATTCCGCAGCAGCAGCGCGGCAAGCGGCTGAGCGCGGTGAAGGAGCCGATCGGCATCGTCGCCGCGATCACGCCGTGGAACTTCCCGCTCGCGATGATCGCGCGCAAGATCGCGCCCGCCCTCGCGGCCGGCTGCACGGTGGTCGCGAAGCCGGCGGAGGACACGCCGCTGACCGCGCTCGCGCTCGCGTTTCTCGCGCAGGAAGCCGGCGTGCCGCCCGGGGTGCTGAACCTGATCGCCGCATCGCGCGAACGTGGCATCGATGCGGTGGCCGACTGGCTCGCCGACGGCCGCGTGCGCAAGATCACGTTCACCGGCTCGACGCCTGTCGGCAAGCTGCTGGCGCGCGAGTCGGCGGCGACGCTGAAGAAGCTGTCGCTGGAGCTCGGCGGCAACGCGCCGTTCATCGTCTTCGACGACGCCGAGCTCGACGCCGCGGTCGACGGGCTGATGGCCGCCAAGTTCCGCAACGGCGGGCAGACGTGCGTGTCGCCGAATCGCGTCTACGTGCAGGCCGGCGTCTACGACGCATTCGCCGCGAAGCTCGCGGCGCGCGTCGCCGCGCTGAAAGTCGCGCCGGCGACCGACCCGGCCGCGCAGATCGGCCCGATGATCAACGCGCGTGCGGTGGACAAGATTGCCCGCCACGTCGGCGACGCCATCGAGCGCGGCGCGCGCGTGCTCGCCGGCGGCAAGCGTCTGGCCGAACTCGGCCCCAACTATTACGCGCCGACGGTGCTCGCCGACGCCACCGCCGACATGCAGCTGACCTGCGAGGAAACGTTCGGCCCGGTCGCGGCGTTGTTCCGTTTCGATACCGAGGACGAAGCCGTCGACGCCGCAAACGACACGCCGTTCGGGCTCGCCGCGTATTTCTACACGCAGGACGTGCGGCGCATCGCGCGCGTGTCGGCGCGGCTCGAAACGGGCATCGTCGGGATCAACGAAGGCGCGCTCGCGAGCGAGGCCGCGCCGTTCGGCGGCGTGAAGGAGTCGGGTTATGGTCGCGAGGGCTCGCGCTACGGGCTCGACGATTATCTGTCGATCAAGTACCTGTGCCAGGGCGGGCTCGACTGATCGGATGAATCCGGGCCGTCCGCGAGGCGGCCCTCGCCGCGCCCGGTCGACAGGCATGCGTTGACATCGGAACCGATCGGTCCATATAATGCATCCAACTTTTGGCACCGCATCGTTTGCGACACCAATCAATGGCAAATCCGGCTGGCGTGGGCCGCCCACGCGAATTCGAACTTGGCGATGCCGCGCGCGACGCGATGGACGTTTTCTGGGACCGCGGATACGAAGGCGCGTCCCTGCCCGACCTGATGGCCGGCACCGGCCTGTCGCGCGGTAGCCTGTACAAGGCGTTCGGCGACAAGAAGGCGCTGCTGCTGGCGGCGCTCGACCTGTACATGGCCGACGGGCTCAAGGCGACCGCGGACATTCTGTCGCAACCCGGCGCCGTCAAGGATGCGATTCGCGATTCGCTGCTGCGCTATGCGCGCCTGTCCGTCGGCGAGGCGGGCCGGCGCGGATGTCTCGCGGTCGCGATGACCACGGAACTGGCCGCGCGCGACGCGGATGTCGCGGAGCGCACCGGGCGCATGTTCCGGCGGCTGCAACAGCTCTATGCCGGTGCGATCGTCCGTGGCCAGGCGAGCGGCGAGATCGCCGAACAGGACGAACAGGTGCTGGCGCGTTTGCTGGTCTGCCAGATCGAGGGCATGCGCGTGCTGGGCAAAACCGGCGTGTCGGAGCAGGACATGCTCGCGCTGGTCGACCGCACGATGCGCATCCTCGACTGATATTTTTTTACCCAATTTGGAACCGATTGGTTCCGTATGGAGAACCGTCCATGTCACGGAATGACCCCGTATCACCCGACCCGCGCCGCTGGGCGATGTTTGCGGTCCTGCTCGTCGGCGCGTTCCTGCCGCCGCTGGATTTCTTCATCGTCAACGTCGCGCTGCCGTCGATCCGCGCGGAACTGGGCGCCTCGTCGTCGGCCGAGCAACTCGTCATTTCATCGTATGCGGGCCTGTACGCGGTGACGCTGATCACCGGCGGGCGATTGGGCGACCTGTTCGGCCGCGGCCGCGTGTTTTTCCTCGGGTTGATCGGCTTTGCGATCGCCTCGACGCTGTGCGGTTTCGCCAGTTCGCCGTGGACGCTCATCGTCGGCCGCGCGTTGCAGGGCGTGACGGCCGCGATCATGGCGCCGCAGGCGCTCGCTTCGATCCAGGCGATCTTCCCCGAAGCGGAAAAGCCGCTCGCGCTCAGCTTGTACGGCGCGGTATTCGGCCTCGCCGCCGTGGTCGGGCAGGCGCTGGGCGGGATCCTGATCTCGCTGAATCTGTTGAATCTGGGCTGGCGCACGATCTTCCTCGTCAACCTGCCGCTGGCGATTCTGGTCGTCCTGTTCGGGATTCCGCTGTTGAAGGAAACGCGTGCGCAGCATGCGCGCAAGCTCGACCTCGGCGGCACCGCGCTGTCGATGCTGACGCTGGGCGCGCTGATCGTGCCGCTGATCGAGGGGCGCGAAGCAGGCTGGCCCGTATGGGCATGGGTGTCGCTGCTCGCGGTGCCGGCCCTCGCCGGATTCTTCTGGCGCTACGAGCGCCGGCTCGGCCGCCGCGGCGGCGCACCGCTGCTCGATCCGGCCGCGCTGCGCGCACCGGGGCTCGGCCGCGCGTTGCTGATCGCGCTGCTGCTGTACTCGATCGGCGCGTTCTTCCTGCTGTTCTCGGTGTATCTGCAGAATGCGTTGCACGTCGACGCACTGAGCGCGGGCCTCGTGTTCTTGCCGTTCGGCGTCGGGTTCCTGCTCGGCCCGTTGTCGACGCCTGCCTCCGCGCGTGTCATCGGCGCTTACGTCAATCCGTTCGGCATGAGTCTGGAGATCGTCGGGCTCGTCGGCCTCGCGTGGTTGATCGATGCCACGCCGATCGGGATGCCGCTCGCTGCCGCGCCGCTCGCCGTCGTGCTCTTCGTCATCGGTTTCGGACAAGGTCTCGCGCTGCCGACGCTCATGCGCATGGTGACGGGGCGCGTCGCACCGGCGCTGTCCGGCATGATCGCCGGCATCGCCAGCTCGACGCTGCAGGTCAGCACGTCGCTGAGCGTGGCGATCATCGGCGGCATTTTCTATACGACGCTCGGCACGCGCCAGGATCCGGCGGCCATCGCGCATGCGTTCATCGTCGCACTGCTGTCGATCTCGGTGTTCCTCGCCGTGGGCGCCGCGCTGGGCATCTCGCTTGCACGGGCGGGCGCCGCTCATACGTCGATGCGGGCCGCCGCGCGTCCGGGCTTCGGCCCCGAACGCGAACGGCCGTGATCGTTTGTATTTGCCCGTATTTTCCCGTACCGACATTCATCGCCGCGTCAGTCCGACCTGGAGGTTCTTCGTGTATTTCATCGTCTCCTATCGCCGAGCCGCGGGCACGCGATTCGATGCCCGTTACTACGTCGAACGACACATTCCGCTGGTGGAAAAATCCTGGAAGCCGTACGGGCTCGACGCTATCGACGCTTTCTTTCCAGCACGTGAGGACAGCGAACTGATCGTCGTGGCGATGTGCCGTTTCAAGGACAGTGCGGCGCTGGACGCTGCGTTCGCGTCCGCGGAGACGGCAGACGTCATGGCAGATATCGATGCGTTCACCGACATCGAACCCGATCGGCTCATCACGGACGTGTTCTCGCGCGTGTCGTAGTGCCGATCGCGCGCCGCCATGCATCGGTTTCGGCCGGCGCCATCGGTCACTTGTCCGATGGCGCCGCGAACGATCGGGTGTCAGGATAGGCAGCCGTCACGCGATACCGGACCGGGAGGATCACTGCAATGTCGGGACGTCAGATCTTCATCGTCGCATTGGCGAGCGGCCTGCCGCGTGCGTTCGGCGTGCTCGCTATCGTGTCGGGCCTGTTTCGGATCGGCACCGCAGTGCATCGCGGGAAACACGCCGACGCGCCGGCGCAAATGGTCTCGGGTGGAGCGCGAATGGCGCTGGCCGGCGCGCTGCTTTCCTGCGAAGCCGTCGGTGCCGTCTACTTCGCAATCGCGACGTTGGGGTACGGTTGGGCCGACACCGACGCGACAGCCTCGGATCGCAGGGAACGGATCAACGACTGGCCGACTTGAATGGTGCAACCGCCATCTTCGATACGCGGGATAAGCCACCGGACAGGCGGAGCGTCAAAGGTCGCGCCGGCCCGACGGGCCGTCCGCGCACACACGAAAGCGAATCCGCGTCGCGGAGCGCGTCAGAGCAGCCCCAGCGCCGACGCCTTGAGGGTCGCCGCGGCACGCGTCGAACATTCGAGCTTGCGGAACGCCTTCTCGACATGGGTGCGCACCGTGCTCGGACTCATCGCGAGCGCCTGCGCAACCTGCTTGTTACTCGCGCCGCGGGAGATTGCCCGCAGGACGTCGATTTCCCGCGCGGACAGGCGCGGGCCAACGGCCGACGCGCCCGTGGCGATGCGCCGGGGCACGGGCGTCCCGCCCGTCACGAGCGCAGCTACCACTTCGCCGCATAGCCGGCCGCACGCCGCTTCTTCCTGCAACTGGACGGCGGCGGCCGCATCGTTCAGCGCCGCGCGCCACGGACGCGCCGAGCGCAACGCGACCCACGCCAGCGACGCCGCCAGCACGCGCGCTTCGAGCGTCAGCGCCACATCGCGCGCGCCGCGAAAATAGCCCGAACCGTCCTGCCGCTCGTAGGCATACGACGCAAGCACCGCGGCTTCGCCGAGCGCGCCGGTCTGCCTGCCGGCGCGCTCGGTCCAGTACGGGACGAGTCGCACCTTTTCCCATGCGCTCGCAGGCAGCCGCGTCGGCAGATTCCACACATCGTTCGGCACTGCGGCCCTGCCGATGCCATGAATCAGTCCGGCCCGGTACACGCGTTCGCGCGCGGCCTCGTCCGGCGAAAGACGGCCGTAACAGGCGGCCGCCGTCGCCGCGACCGAACGCGAAAAACCCGTCATCCACGGCAGTTTCAGATCGATGACGTCCGCAATCAATTCGGCGGACGTCGCGCCCTGCATGTCCGGCGTGGCCAATGCGGCATCCAGGTCGGCGGGCGCCATGTGCTCGAGCGCCGCCAGCCAGCGCGGTGCGTCGCGCGCAGCAGTCTCGACGAGCACGGCCGGATAACGTGACCCCGCGCGCTGGCCGATCAAGTCGAGGGCCTGTTCGATGCCGTACGTGCGGCTGAGCACGTCCAGGTCGCCCGCCAGCGCGACGATCGACACGGCGGGCGGCACCTGTTCGCGTTCGAGCCGCGCAGGCAGCCCGTTGCCGTCCCAGGTTTCGAAAATGTGCCGCAGCGCGGTTTCCGTCGCGCTGGACAGACCGAGTATTCGCGCCACCTCGCCCGAGACTTCGCAATGAATCTGCGCGAGCGGGATCAGCGCGACACCCGCGCTGCCGATCGCTTCAGCCATGGCGGGCCGGCTCTCGAGCATCGCGGCGCGGATCGCGACGTCATCGCCGAATACCTGCGCGAAGCCCGCCGCGTTCGCCGTGCAGCCCGACCAGCGCAACAGCGCCACCTCGCGAGCCGTGTCGCACACCGATGCATCGAATCGTGCCGCGTGCGCGAGCTGCGCCGCCAGCCAGCCGGTGCGCGGCGAATGGTCGGTCGGCTGGCCCATGCTGAGATCGCCGATGAAGGCCAGCGCGCGCACGGCGTCGACTATGCGCAGCGGGGCGTGACGGGCTTCGGCGTCGGGCATCGGATGGGCGGAGAGATTCGCGAGGACGGGGAAACGATCATACGCGACGGCGTCGCGGCGTGCAGGGGCATGCGCGTCGGGCGGCGCGCCCCGGGGCCAACACGGTGCGATGTTCGCTCGCATCTCTGCGGAGCGCCCCGCGGACTTCGCCATCGGACATCTGACCGATGGCGGCAGGCGCGGACGATTGCGATACTCGGCGCACTGGAGATCCGTGCCGGCGCCGCATCCGAATCCGAATCCGCATCCGCATGGCGGACATCCTGCGTGCCGGCCGGAACGACGTTTCGATGTAAAAGGAGTGCAAATGACTGATCGCTACCCTGAATTCCACGCCCTGGCCGACGAACACTGGCTGAAGCGGTACTACTTTTCCCGGGCGGTGTTCTCGCTGATCTGGGTCGCGCTGGCGTTTTCCGTCGGCCGGCGGAGCGCGGCCGGCGCGGCGGTCCTGCTGGTCGTTTATCCGGCCTGGGATGCGCTCGCCAATTTCGTCGACCTGTCCCGCAGCGGCGGGATGGCGGCAAACCACACGCAGGCGGTCAACGTCGCGATCAGCGCCGTCACGACACTGGCGGTATTTCCGGCGTTGAATGCGGGCCTGCCCGCGGTCCTCGCGGTGTTCGGCGTATGGGCGATTCTGTCCGGCGCGCTGCAGCTCGGCACTGCCGTGCGGCGCTGGAAGCAGGCCGGCGCGCAGTGGGTGATGGTGCTGAGCGGCGCGCAATCGGCGTTGGCCGGGTTGTTCTTCATTTTGCAAAGCCATGCGCCGATGCCGCCGGCGATCGTTAAGATCGCGGGTTACGCGGGAGTAGGTGCGCTCTATTTCCTGATATCCGCCATCTGGCTGCAGGTGCGGGGGATGCGGCGCAGGGTGTCGTGAGCCGTCGGGCGGAATGAAGACCTGCACGCGGGCACGAATGGCTCTGAACGACCCTTCTGAGACAGTGATCGTGCTCGATAGCGGTCATTGAGCGCAGCGAGAGCGGACTCTCAGCCGCACACATGTGCTGCGATGCGCCACTGATGAGACGCAGGAGCCCCAAGCACGCCCTGTTGCATTGCACGCGACCAATGAGAGAAAAAAGGGCCCATCTCTCCGCGTTCAGTGCGACAGGCCGCCGTCAACCGCGACTCCGGTAACGCTCGATCTGGGCTTTCTTCTCCGCGAAAGCCTTAATCGGCCCTTCCAACGGCGGCACGAGCTCATGAAAACCGTCGTGCAGACTGATCGCAATCTTCTGCACGAGGCCGATGAGCCGGTGCACATCCTCGCGCGTTTCCCGGATGTGCTGCTTAAGGCGCACCGTGTCGTCACCGCTCGCATCCAGATATTGCTGATCGACTTCGCCACCGTTGTGCTCATATACGTGCCGCCGCAGGAACATTCGCACGACAAATTGCTCGTCCGCGCTGGACATACCGTCGCAAACATCGATATCGAACCAATCCCGAAACAAGCGGCGCACGTCCGTCAGGTCGTGAAACCGCTGCTTCGTTAGCCGGATGAAACGCCGCTTGGACATCGGTACCAGCGCGGCGAGCTGCTTCGCGTACTGACCCGCGAAAGTGTCGAAGGCACCAACGATATTCTTGACGGCATCTTCAGGTGTACCGCCGTTGTTGAGCGCCATGCGGGTGGCCGGCACAGTGCTGGTAGTAAAGTCCTGCAGATCGTTGCGCGTCCCGCAGGACGAGCAATAACCGAAGCGCCCAAGAATGTCGTTGTACTCCTCGCACGCCACGCACGTGAATTTCCGCTGCTGGCTCTGTTCAGCGACAAAAAAAGCGGGCTTGGGGCCGTCGCTGCCGGCGGCGTCGGCAACCGCATCCATGTCGATCTTCACGTCCCCATTCTCGATAGTTTGCATGCCGGTGATGAGGGTGGAGCAGTAGTGCTGCACGTAACGCAACTGCGCCTCAGACAGAAACTGGTAATCCTCAGCCTCCATGCGGCAGTAAGGGCACAGATTGGGCCACGGCCCGCTGCGCCAATAGCTTTCGCAGGCGGGGCAGTGGTGGCCGAACTTGCCCTGACTGTCGCAAGTAATGAGGACCGGTAGACAACCGGGCACCGGCGGCGGGTTCCATGCATCGCCAATGCCGCCGAGCTGTATGCGCCCGACCGGCACGCCGGGATCGAGAGCGTAAACGCCGATCATCACCATGGGCACAGGACGACAGCTGGTGTACTCAACCTGATAGCCGCGTCGACCGTCTTCCGTTGTGCGGATGTGAAAGGTGATCTGGCCGCCCGAGTGGCCAATTTCCTTGAATTCGTCAGTCATTGCTGGTTCTGTCTAGGCCCGAAGGAGAGACCACAGCGCACGCAGTCTCAACTAGGTTGGCTATCAAGGGTTTCACGTGAACGGCGCCTTTGCGGAAGTTTATGCGATATCAGCGAAGGGCTGTTCGTGGCCGACTGCATCCGAAAGGAATCGCCTCTGATCCGCCCTGTAGCTCTCTCGTTAGCGGACATCCAGCACGAACGTTCAGGCAGCAATGTGTTTCTGCATGAACACACTCAATGGATCGTCCGTGTAATCTCCAAACGGCCCCCGGCGCTCATAGCCCGCTGAAGCATACAAAGCCAACGCCTCCTGTTGGTATGGACCCGTTTCAAGTTTGAGCAACCTGCAGCCAAGATCTATGGCCCGTGTCTCGAGGAAAGCGATGAGTTGCTTGGCGATGCCTTGTCCTCGTCCGCGAGGGCTGACATACATTCGTTTGAGTTCGCCAAAATCCGGGCCGACAACGATTGCTCCACAGCCGATCGCCTGGCCCTCAATGTCCCGCGCGACAGCAAACAGGACATTCGATTGCCTCAACGAGGCTAGATCCAGGGCGTGCCTGCTCTCAGGCGGATACAACGTATCTTGGTAAGCATCCAGATCGGCGATGAGGGCGATCACGTCCGGTTGATCGGGGGATTCCAAAGCGATGGTCATAGCTGAATAAGCACGGGAAATTAAAGCGCCACGCCGGCCAGCGGAAGTGCAATCGACGGCGGCTGCTGGTCGGAGCACATTCGCAGATTGTCAACGATCCATCTGGAACTGTCGAACGTCTCAACTTGGCCGAATCTGGTTGGTTGCCATCCCGGTGGCCCGCGACGGCCTCAACCCGATCCTGACCAGCCACTCAATTGCTCTCGAAGCGGTCGCTGGATCTAGCTAGCCGAATCTGAACCGAACGCTCTATTGGAAAGTTAGTCGAAATCGATCCGAAAGGCACTCTCATCTTCGTATTGCAGCTTTAAATCGACCAGGATCGCACTTGCGAGTGCGGTTACCAACGCGATCTTCAATTCTGGTATGACGCCATTGAGATGAAATGAAAACTCCCATCCCGGCGACGCATCGATCCAGGACACGAATAGATCATCGCTGTCGGACCGCCAAAACTGAACGTTCTTCATTACACCTGTCGATGCTTCATCAACAATCTTGGCTCTGGATACATCGATCTGTTGGCCGTCATCGCTCCAGTGCGTTATTCGCCCACTATCAGGGTTGGCAAGCAGAAATCCAAGAGGCTTGAGCAAAGTCTCGACAAAGCAAAAAGCTTCCGGAAATGGACCTTTCAGCAATACGATCAAGATAGGTTTTGCCATCGCGTTTACCGACCCGAGTGTTGGCTGGCTGCAGTTGCCGTCATAAGAGCGCGGTCGATTGTCGACGATTCCGGTGACAGTGTCGAACGACTGTTGGTGGCCGGATGCCGCCCGACGCGTTTGACTATAGCTACCCCAGAGAAAACGCCAGCCATTCCCCATACCAGCCTTCCGCACCGGTCAATGCCCCCGGCCTGCCCCACATCCCTACCGCCCACGCAACGCCTGAGCCAGCGCATCCCCCGCAGCCAGAATATGCGCGGACAGCGCCGCACACGCCGCGTCCACATCCCCCTCACGTATCGCCCGAACGATGTCCCGATGTTCGTCGTTCGAGCGATCCTGCCAGTCGAGTTGCTGCCACGTCGCATACAGATGCCGTGAACTGGCCCGATGCATGTCGCCAATCGCGGCGACGAGCCGCGGCATCCCGCACGGCGCGGTCAACGCCCGATGAAACCTCAGATTCAGCGTGCCCAGCACGGCGATGCCACGCGCCGCGGCCTCCTGATCGAGGATCGCATCGAGTTCCTCCAGCGCCCGTGCATCGAGCGCGGGAATCGCCTCACGCAACGCCAGCGCCTCGAAAGCAGCACGCATCTTGGCCATTTCAAGCACGTCCGCCGGCTCGAGCGGCGCCGCCCGCACGCCTCGTCGCGGTTCCACCACGGCCAACCCCTGCGCTTCCAGCCGTCTGAACGCCTCGCGTACCGGCACATGACTCGCGCCGAACTCTGCCGCGATGTGGTCCTGACGCAGCCACTCCCCCGGCGCGATGACGCCCGAGATGATGCGGTCCGCCAATGCGATAGCGATCCGATCGGCCAGCGAGCGCTCCTCCTTGACTTCAAAGTTCATCCCGACCACCATGCATATATTATCTATAAAATTGTAACAAGATCGGAGGTCCGATGCACCGCCACCGCCCAGTCCGTCTGCAGCACATTGCCGGCATCGGCGTCGATCGCATGGGGTCGATCGCCGATCATGCCGACGTCGACCTTTTGCGACTCGAAAATCTCGACACCGACCTCCCACCCACTTCGGAAGCGCTGGCCTTCACCCGAGAAGCCATCCAGCGAGACTCGGCCAACTCCTATTTGCCCTTCGTCGGTCAGGATCGGCTGCGCGCGAGCGCTGCCGCCCACGTGTCGGCGCTTTCGGGGCAGCGCTTCACGGCCGACCAGGTGGTGGTGTCGGCGGGTGGACTCTCCGGCATTCTGAATACGCTGCTCGCCACCGTCGAGACGGGCGACGAAGTCATCGTCACCGATCCGACGTACGCCGGTCTGCTGAACCGCATCCGCCTGGCGGGCGGCGTGCCTAAGCAAGTCCCGTTCACCTTCACGCCGGGCAGCGAATGGAAGCTGGACCAGGCGGCACTGCGGGCAGCAATCGGTCCGAAAACGCGGGCCATGCTGCTGATGTCGCCGTCGATGCCTTCGGGCGGCTTCTTCGACGCGTCCGACTGGCAACTGATCGCGAGCCTGTGTGTGCAGAACGATCTGCTGCTGATCCTCGACAGCGCGATGGAACGGCTGCTTTTCGATGGACGTACGGTCATCCATCCCGCCGGCCTGCCCGGCATGGCCGAGCGTACGGTCACGGTCGGCGCGGCGTCGAAAGAGTTGCGCATGATCGGCTGGCGGGTCGGCTGGATCGTCGCGCCGGAATGGCTGATTCCGGATCTGGTGGCCGTGTCGCTCGCCAATGTCGTGGTACCGGTCGG
Source organism: Burkholderia sp. HAN2018 (assembly GCF_024704855.1). Lineage (NCBI taxonomy): Bacteria > Pseudomonadati > Pseudomonadota > Betaproteobacteria > Burkholderiales > Burkholderiaceae > Burkholderia > Burkholderia sp. HAN2018. The sequence goes on from NZ_QOBB01000050.1 coordinate 11,301, forward strand.
CATAGCCCAGGAGGCCGCGGCGGTTGCGCTCGAACATTCCGCATCCGATCTGCCTGGCTACGTGAGCGAACTGGAGAGACGGCGGGATACGGTCGCCGCCGAACTGTCGGGACTCCCGTTCGGCATGCCGGCGGGCGGCTGGTCGATGCTGCTGCGCGTCGCCGATTTCGGTCTGACCGGATCGCAGATGTCGGAGCGGTTGCTGCGCCACGGCGTATGTGCGACGGCCATGACCGGATGGGGCGTCGCCCACGGCGAGCAGTACGTCCGTTTCGTGTTCTCGAACGAACCGGTCGACCGGTTGCGCACGCTCGGGGACAAGGTGCGCTTCGCACTGGAGGACGCATGACGGCCGCTCACGAGAAAGCAGAGTCGCGCGCCCGGCGTCCCTGGCTGGAAGTAGCCGGAATTCCGCGTGTGGTGGTCGAGCAAACTCACACAAGATCGATCCGCGTGACGTGATGCATCCGGCGCCGAGGCGGCGCGATGCCCCAGCCCCGGCCGGACGTAACGTCCCGCCAACGCCCTACCGCCCCACCGGCGGCCGCAGGATATCGCGCGGAATCGACGCGATCAACACGCAGCTGATCAGCAAGCAAGCGCCCAGCGCATAAGTCCCGTTGTTGATGTTGCCGGTCATCTGCTTGGCGACGCCGGTGATCATCGAGCCCGTGAAGCCGGACAGGTTCCCCACCGAATTGATCAGCGCGATGCCGGCGGCCGCGGCCGTGCCGGACAGGATCTGCCCCGGAAAGGTCCAGTAGATCGGCATCAGCGCGAGGATGCCGCAGGTGGCAATGGTCAGGAATACGATCGACAGCGCCACGTTGTGCGCGAACGCCGCGCTCAGGATCAGGAAGACGCCGCCGATCAGCGCGGGAATCGCCGCATGCAGGCGGCGTTCGCCGGTCTTGCGCGAGTGCGACGCGTTCCACACCATCGCGAAGATCGCCGTCAGGTACGGAATGGCCGTCAGCACGCCGATGTGCAGCGGGCTGTGCACGCCCGACGCGCGGATGATCGACGGCAGCCAGAAGGCCAGCCCGTAGAAACCGGTATTGAACGTCAGCAGAATGAAGGTGAGCAACCAGACGCGCGGGCTGCGCAGCGCGGCGCCGATGCTGTGCGACTTGTGCGCGGCCTCGGATTCGAGGTTGCGCGACAGCACCGCCTTTTCGTCGGCGGACAGCCATTTCGCCGTCTGCGGGCCGTCACCGAGGCAGGCCAGCACGATGAACGCCACCACGATCGACGGCAGCCCTTCGAGCAGCAGCATCCATTGCCAGCCGCTCATGCCCGACAGGCCGTGCGTCTGCTCCATCAGCCAGCCGGACAGCACGCTGCCGAGCGTCAGGCTCAGCGGGATCGCGACCAGGAAGCCCGACATCGCCACGCTCTGGCGCCGCGCCGGGAACCAGTAGTTCAGGTACAGGATGACGCCCGGGAAAAAACCCGCTTCGCACAGCCCCAGCAGGAAGCGCAGCGTGTAGAACATCGTGGTCGTCTGCACGTGGAAGAACTGCGCGAGCGGCACGATGAACGCCATCGACGACGACACGATGCCCCACGTGATCATGATCCGCGCAATCCAGAAGCGCGCGCCGTAGCGGTGCAACAGCAGGTTGCTGGGCATCTCGAACAGGAAATAGCCCCAGAAGAAGATGCTGGCGCCGAGCGCATAGACGCCGTCGCTCAGGTTCAGGTCGTCGAGCATCTGCAGCTTCGCGAAGCCCACGTTGACGCGGTCCAGGTAGGCCACGACGTAACAGAGCAGCAGCAACGGCAGGATGCGCCGCATGACCTTGCGGTAAAGGGCGTCTTCGGACGAGTCGGCCGCGGCCGGTGCGGCAGCGGCCTGCGTAAGGGATGGCATCGGTCTGTCTCCTGATTGTGTCGATCTTCTTCGTACCGTCGCGTGCGCTGCGCGCATCGATGTTACCGATAACATCCGGTGCCCAAAAAAAGCCGACGAGGCGACGGGAGCGATCGGCAAGCTGATACCGGTAACACATTCGACGGTAGCATGCGGCGACACGCGTGTACAAGTGCCGCCGGACGCGTGGTTTCCCTAGTGCAGCCCTCACCGCGGCGGGCACGCCGCGACCGTGCCTGCGCGGTATGCCGCACCGGTATGATGTAGCCTTTCCTGCCTTCTCCCGATCGCGATTCCGATGCCCAGTCCCACCGCAGTCCGGCCCGCCGGGCCGCCCCGCATGTCCGACGTAGCGCGCCTCGCAGGCGTATCGAAGATGACGGTGTCGCGCGTGCTCGCCGGCCACAGCGTGGCCGCCGAGACGCGCGCACGGGTCTGCGAGGCCATCGACCAGCTCGGCTACGTGGCGGATGCCGCTGCCGGTGCGCTGTCGTCGGGGCGCTCGGAATTCGTCGCGGTGCTGGTGCCGTCGCTGTCGAGTTCCAACTTCTCGGACACCGTGCGCGGCCTGACCGATGCGCTCGAGCCGCATGGTTTGCAACTGCTGCTCGGCGATACCGACTACGACCTCGAACGGGAAGAACGGCTCGTCCGGTCGATGCTGCGACACCAGCCGCGCTGCATCGCGCTGACGGGGTCGCAGCACACCGATGCGACGCGGAAGGTATTGGAGCGCTCGGCGATTCCAGTGGTCGAGATGTGGGACCTGCCCACGCGCCCGATCGACACCGCCGTCGGCTTCTCGAACGTGCGCGCCGCCCGTGCGATGGTGCGCCACCTGGCCGAGCGCGGTTACCGGCGCATCGGCTTTCTGGTCGGCGCGAGCGAACTGGATCGCCGCGGCCTGGACCGGCTCAAGGGCTACCAGGCGGAGATCAAGGCGCAGGGGCTGGGCGAACCGCGCGTCGTGCGGCTGGGCGAATCGCCGATCACGATGAGCCACGGCGGCCCGGCGATGGCCGCGCTGCTGGAGCAATGGCCGGATACCGACGCGGTGATGTGCGTGAGCGACATGTCGGCGTTCGGCGCGATCATGGAGTGTCACCGGCGCGGGCTCGCCGTGCCGGCCGATATCGCCGTGGCCGGCTTCGGGAACTTCGAAGTGGCGACATGCTGCCATCCGACCATCACGACCGTATCGGTCGACGCGTACGGCATCGGGCTGCGCACGGGCGAAGCGTTGCTGGCGGCGCTGCAAGCGCGTGACGGCGGCGAGCGGACCGAATCGAAAAGCATCCGTATCGACTACACGATCATCGCGCGGGAAAGCGCCTGACAAGCCGACGGCCGCGCGCATCCCGACCGCCACGCGCGCGGCTTCGTACCGCCCCCCTGCCCTCACCTTAGCCACATGCGCACGAAATCCCTTCCGCTGCGCAAAAAACCCGTGCTAACATCCAAACGATGTTACCGGTACCATCCGGCATGCAGAATGACAAAGGCCCCTCAGGAGACAGCCTGCCATGTCACACACCCCTCGCCGCCTGCGCAGCCAGGAATGGTTCGACGACCCCGCGCACGCGGACATGACGGCACTCTATGTCGAGCGCTTCATGAACTACGGGTTGACGCGCGAGGAACTGCAGTCGGGCCGCCCCATTATCGGCATCGCGCAGACGGGCAGCGACCTCGCGCCGTGCAACCGCCATCACATCGAGCTGGCCGAACGCACCAAGGCGGGCATCCGCGACGCGGGCGGCATTCCGATGGAGTTCCCCGTGCATCCGCTCGCCGAGCAAAGCCGCCGGCCCACCGCCGCGCTCGACCGCAATCTCGCGTACCTCGGGCTGGTGGAAGTGCTGCACGGCTTTCCGCTGGACGGTGTGGTGCTGACGACCGGCTGCGACAAGACCACGCCCGCGTGCCTGATGGCGGCCGCCACCGTCGACATGCCCGCGATCGTGCTGTCGGGCGGCCCGATGCTCGACGGCTGGCACGAGGGCAAGCGGGTCGGCTCGGGCACGGTGATCTGGCATGCGCGCAACCTGCTCGCGGCGGGCGAGATCGACTACGAAGGCTTCATGCAGCTGACCACGGCCTCGTCGCCGTCGATCGGCCATTGCAACACCATGGGCACCGCGCTGTCGATGAACAGCCTCGCCGAGGCGCTGGGCATGTCGCTGCCCGGCTGCGCGAGCATTCCCGCCGCCTATCGCGAGCGCGGCCAGATGGCTTACGCGACCGGCAAGCGCGCGGTCGAGCTCGTTCGGGAAGACCTGCGCCCGTCGACAATCATGACGCGCGCGGCATTCGAGAATGCGATCGTCGTCGCGTCCGCGCTGGGCGCATCGACCAACTGCCCGCCGCACCTGATCGCGATTGCGCGCCACATGGGCGTCGAACTGAGCCTGGACGACTGGCAGCGCCTGGGTGAATCGGTGCCGCTGCTCGTCAACTGCATGCCGGCCGGCGACTACCTCGGCGAGAGCTTCCACCGCGCCGGCGGCGTGCCCGCCGTGCTGCGCCAGCTCGATTCGGCCGGGCTGCTGCGGCGCGACTGCCTGACCGTATCGGGCCGCGCGATCGGCGAGATCGCCGACACCGCGCAGGACGCCGACCGCGACGTGATCCGCACGCCCGATGCGCCGCTCAAGCATGGCGCCGGCTTCATGGTGCTGTCGGGCAACTTCTTCGACAGCGCGATCATGAAGATGTCGGTGGTGGGCGACGCGTTCCGCCGCACCTACCTGTCCGAGCCGGGCGCGGAGAATACGTTCGAGGCGCGCGCGATCGTGTTCGACGGCCCCGAGGACTATCACGCGCGCATCAACGATCCCGCGCTGAACATCGACGAGCGCTGCATCCTCGTGATCCGCGGCTGCGGCACGGTCGGCTACCCGGGCAGCTCCGAAGTCGTGAACATGGCGCCGCCTGCCGAACTGGTGAAGCGCGGCGTGACGTCGCTGCCGTGCATGGGTGACGGACGCCAGAGCGGCACATCGGCCAGCCCGTCGATCCTGAACATGTCGCCGGAAGCCGCGGTCGGCGGCGGCCTCGCGCTGCTGCGCACGAACGATCGCGTGCGCGTGGACCTGAATCGCCGCAGCGTCGACGTGCTCGTCGACGAGGACGAACTCGCGCGCCGCCGCGAAACCGAAAGCTTCACCGTGCCGCAGGCGCAAACGCCGTGGCAGGAACTCTATCGCCGGTTCGTCGGCCAGCTGTCCACCGGCGGCTGCCTCGAACCGGCCACGCTGTACCTGAAGGTGATCGAGCGGCGCGGCAACCCGCGCCATTCGCACTGACCCACCGCCCCCGACTCTTGCCGAGCTGACCATGCATACGCCTTCCGTTTCCGATTGCCTGCCGCACGACCTCGACCACGCGCTGCTGATCGGCCGCGTCTGGCGGCACGACGGCGCCCACGCGGGCCCGAGCGTCGTCGCCGTGCGCGGCGGCGAAGTGTTCGACATCACACGCACCGTGCCGACCACCGCCGACCTGTTCGATCGCCCCGATGCAGTCGCCATCGCGCGCACCGCTGCCGGCGAATCGCTCGGCCGTGTCGAGCCGTTGTTGCAGGCCGCGCTGGACGGCACGCCGGGCGCGACGCACCTGCTCGCGCCGTGCGACGTGCAGGCGATCAAGGCGTGCGGCGTGACCTTTGCGGTCAGCCTGATCGAGCGCGTGATCGAGGAACAGGCGGGCGGCGATCCGGCCAAAGCGCGAGAGGTTCGCGACACCATCGCCGCGACCATCGGCACCGATCTATCGAAGATCGTGCCGGGCTCGGAAGCCGCGCTGCGCCTGAAGGCGGAGCTCGAACGCCGCGGCGCATGGTCGCAATACATGGAAGTCGGCATCGGCCCGGATGCGGAGGTGTTCTCCAAGGCGCAGCCGATGTCGGCGGTCGGCTTCGGTGCGGACGTGGGGCTGCTGCCCGTGTCGGTGTGGAACAACCCGGAACCGGAGATCGTGCTGGCGGTCGCCCGTGACGGCAGGCCGGTGGGCGCGACGCTCGGCAACGACGTGAACCTGCGCGACATCGAAGGCCGTTCGGCGCTGCTGCTCGGCAAATGCAAGGACAACAACGGCTCGTGCGCGATCGGCCCGTTCGTGCGGCTGTTCGACGACGGCTTCACGCTCGACAGCGTGCGGGCATGCAGCGTGTCGCTGCGCGTCGAAGGCGCGGACGACGGCTTCGTACTCGACGGCATCAGCCATATGCGCGAGATCAGCCGCGACCCGACCGACCTCGTCGCGCAGACCTGCGGCGCGCATCACCAATATCCGGACGGCTTCATGCTGTTCCTCGGCACGATGTTCTCGCCGATCCAGGATCGCGACGCGCCCGGCGGCGGATTCACGCATCACCTCGGCGACCGCGTCACGATCTCCACGCCCGCGCTCGGCGCACTCGTCAACACCGTGCGGCTTTGCACGGAGATCGCGCCGTGGACCTTCGGCGTGCGCGCGCTGTATGCGAATCTGGCGGCACGCGGGCTGCTTGCCTGAGCGGAACGGCAGCAACACCGGCCTCCCCACGGGTGATCGATCGCAGTCAGCCACGGCGTGGGCGACGTACAGCGGACCGGTGCAGGATACGAACGAAATCCCGCCCGTCGTCGGCGGGTGCGCCAGCCGGACTGGCTTCGCCGCGCCGCATGAAACCAGGGCCCGCCGGCCCCGTCACGCGAACCGTCACGCCGCCACCGCGCGCTCCGCGAGCCTGAACTCGCCGACCGTCTGCGCGAGCCGGGCCGCCTGCTCGCGCAGCGACGTCGCGGCAGCCGCCGATTGCTCGACCAGCGCCGCGTTCTGCTGCGTCGTATCGTCGAGCTGCGACACCGCCTGATTCACCTGCTCGAGCCCCGTGCTCTGCTCCTTCGCGGCGACGCTGATTTCGGCGATCACGCTCGTGATGTTGCGCACGCCGTCGACGATTTCGTCCATCGTCGCACCGGCCGTCTGCACGAGCCCGGAGCCGCCCTCGATCTTCTCGACCGACGAGTAGATCAGCTGCTTGATTTCCCGCGCGGCCTGCGCGCTGCGCTGCGCGAGCGCACGCACTTCCCCGGCGACGACCGCGAAGCCGCGGCCGTGCTCGTTCGCGCGGGCCGCCTCGATGGCGGCGTTCAACGCGAGAATGTTGGTCTGGAACGCGATGCCATCGATCACGCCGACGATGTTGGCGATCTCCGCCGACGCCTGCGTGATGTCGTTCATCGTCGACACGACGTCGTGCACGACCGTGCCGCCCCGCAGCGCGACGTCCGACGCCGATTCCGCCAGACGGTTCACCTGGCTCGCCGCATCGGCCGGGTTGCGGGCCGTGCCGGCGATCTCCTCGAGCGCGGCGGCCGTTTCCTGCAGGCTCGACGCCGCGTGTTCGGTGCGGGCCGACAGATCCTGGTTGCCCTGCGCGATCTCGGCGCTCGCGAGGTTCACGGACGTGCTGAAATCGCGGATCTGCCGCAGGATCGTACTGATCTTCTCGGCGAACGCGTTGAACGCTCTCGCGATCTGCGCGGCTTCGTCCGCGCCGTCGGCCGGCAGGCGCTTCGTCAGATCGCCGCTGCCGCTCGAGACGTCCGTGAGCGCGTCGCGCACTATCAGGATGTGCTTGAAGGCCGCGTTCGTCATCGCGCCGACCAGCGCCGCCGCGATGATGGCGACACACGTCGCAAGTATCCGTGCGCGAATTGATGACAGCATGATGACTTCGGTCTCCGTTACCGCGTGATTGAAATGGGATCGCTGAACAAGGCGAACCTGATCCGTTTAACGGCACGGCGGGCGAAAACAGCGCCGTTCTCCGGCTCAGCGTGACGAATGCGGATCGCGGTCGGATTTATTTTGACGACAGGCAACCCGCAAACGATTGCCCCGCAGCGCCGGTCCTAAACCTTTCTTTCACCATTCCGTTAATCAGGAAATCTATTTGATAACCGCAACCGGATTCCTCCCATGAACGATCGACGATTAACCGTTCGCACGAAGCTGATCATGGCTTTCGGACTTCTTACGTGTACGGTCGTGCTCGTCTCCATCGTCGGCATCGTCTCGCTCGGCAACGCGAACGCGGCATTCGACGACTATGTCAACGGCACCAACGCCCGCGCGAACCTGGCCGACAAGATTCGCTTCGCGGTCGACCGGCGCGCGATCGCCGCCCGCAACCAGGTCCTCGCGGCCAGCCCGCGCGACGCGGACATCGAGAAGGAAGCGGCGCTGCAGGCCGACCACGAAGTCGGCGCGCTGATGGGCGAACTGACGAATGCGGTCCGCGAGGGCAGCGGCGTATCCGACAAGGCGCGCGAACTGGTTCGGCAAATCGGGGCGGTCGAGGCGCAGTACGGCCCCGTGGCGCGCGCCATCGTCGACGCGGCGGCGAACAACCGGCGCGATCAGGCGATCACGATGATCAACGAACAGTGCCGACCGCTGCTGGCCCAGCTCGTCGCGGCCACCGACACGTATGCGACGTACTCGCGCGCGCGGGCCGATCAACTGGTGAAGGAATCGGACGACCGTTATACCTCGCGACGCCTGATGCTGATCGCGATCTGCATCGCCGCCGCCGCCGCGGCCGCGCTCTCGGGCCTCGTCATCACCCGCGGCCTGCTGCGCTCGCTGGGCACGGAGCCCGCCGTGCTCAGCGATATCGCCGGCCATATCGCCGCCGGCAATCTCGGCGCCGAAGCCACGACCGGCGCCGCGCCGGCCGGCAGCGTACTGGCTTCGATGCGCGACATGCAGGCGAACCTGATCCGCCTGATCTCGGAAGTCCGTACCGCATCGGGCAACGTCGCGACCGGCGCCGGCGAAATCGCGTCCGGCAACCAGGACCTGTCGTCCCGCACCGAACAGCAGGCCGCGTCGTTGCAGGAAACCGCGTCGAGCATGGAGCAACTGACCTCCACCGTGCGCCTGAACGCCGACAACGCGCAACAGGCGAGCGGCCTGGCCAACAACGCATCGGAGGTCGCGCAGCGCGGCAGCTCGGCGGTCGGCCTGATGGTCGACACGATGACCGACATCAGCGCGAGCTCCGCCAAGATCGCCGAGATCACCGGGATCATCGAAGGGATCGCGTTCCAGACCAACATCCTCGCGCTCAACGCGGCCGTGGAGGCTGCCCGCGCCGGCGAACAGGGCCGCGGCTTCGCGGTGGTGGCAAGCGAAGTCAGAAGTCTTGCGCAGCGTTCGTCGAGCGCCGCGAAGGAAATTCGCGAGCTGATCTCGCAATCGGTCCGGAAAATCGAGGACGGCTCGCATATCGCGAACAACGCGGGCGATACGATGAGCGAGGTCACGCATGCGATCTCGCGCGTGACCGACATCATGGGCGAAATCGCCGCGGCGTCGAGCGAACAGAGTCGCGGCATCGAGCAGGTCAATCTCGCCATTACGCAAATGGACGAGGTCACCCAGCAGAATGCGGCGCTCGTCGAGCAGGCAGCCGCCGCCTCGAAGTCGCTCGAGGAACAAGGAAACCGGCTTGCCGAGGCCGTCTCGTTGTTCCGGCTCGACGCGCGCATGGCCGGCGCGTAGGTCGGCGCCCGCCGCCCTGCCGCCGGCTCACCTCGACACAGAGTTCGAGCGCCCGTGCGCGCGTCTCGGCGAGCAAGCGCAGCGCTTCGCCGAGCAAGCCCTTCTCCAGGTCGGAGAGATGATCGTCGCGGCCGATTTCGCCGATCGCCGGCTCGCTCATGCGGGTTTCCATCGCGGCTTCTCCTTCGCTGTCCGATTGCGCACGCGGTCGCATGTCGCCTTTCGCGTCACATGACCGCGCCGCGCAGCCACGGCACGAACTCGCGTTCGCCGATGCCGTTGTCCTCGCTGCGGGATCGTCGTCCGGAGGCAACGTCGAGCATCAGCCGGAACAGCCGCTCGCCCGCTTCGCCGACCGAGAGCGAACCGGCGACGATCCCGCCGCTGTCGAAATCCATGTCCGATTGCATCCGCTCGTACAGGCCGGTCGTCGTCGCGATCTTGATCGTCGGCACCGGCTTCGAGCCGAACACCGAACCGCGGCCCGTCGTGAAGCACACGAGATTCGCGCCGCCGGCGATCTGCCCGGTGGCCGACACCGGGTCGTAACCGGGCGTATCCATGAACACGAGCCCCGCTTGCCGCACCGGCTCCGCATAGTCGTAGACCGCGCGCAGCGGCGAGCGGCCGCCCTTCGACACCGCGCCGAGCGATTTCTCGAGAATCGTCGTGATGCCGCCGGCGAGGTTGCCGGGCGACGGGTTGTTGTTCATTTCGCCGCCGTTGTCGGCGACGTAACGCTCCCACCACTGCAACCTGCCGAGCAGACGCTCGGCCACGTCGCGCGACGCCGCTCGCGCGATCAGCAGATGCTCGGCGCCGTAGATCTCGGGCGTCTCGGACAGAATCGCGGTGCCGCCGTTGCGGACCAGCAGATCGACGGCCGCGCCGAGCGCCGGATTCGCGGTGATGCCCGAGTAACCGTCGGAGCCGCCGCATTGCAGGCCGACCGTCAGCCGCGAGGCCGGCACGGCGCTGCGACGCGCGCCGTCGGCCGCCTCCAGCAACTCGCGCACGATCGACACGCCTTTGGCCACGGTGTCGCGCACGCCGCCTTCGTCCTGGATCACCAGCGTGCGCACGGTACCAGGTGCCGCCGCGTCGAGCCGCTGCGCGAGCGCGCCGACCTGGTTGACCTCACAACCGAGGCCGACGAGCAGCACGCCGGCGAAATTCGGGTTGCGCGCATAACCGACGAGCGTGCGTCGCAGCAGTTCGATGCCGTCGCCGATCGCCGACATGCCGCAGCCGCTCTGATGGGTGATCGCGACGACGCCGTCGACATGGCCGAACGCGTCGAGCGCGCCGTGCCGGTATGCATCGGCGATCGCATGACAGACACTCGCCGAACAGTTGACGCTCGCGATCACGCCAACGTAGTTGCGCGTCCCCACGCTGCCGTCGGGACGCACGAATCCGTCGAAGGTATCGCGGCGATCGGCCGGAACGTCGTGCGTGTCGCCCGCCGGCCCGTCGTCGTGCGCATGCCGCTCAGGCATCCCGACGTTATGCACGTGCACGTGCTCGCCCGCGGCGATGTCCCGCAGCGCGACGCCGATCGGCTGCCCGCATTTGACGATCGCGTCGCCACGCGCGATCGGCGTGGTGGCGATCTTGTGGCCGGCCGGTATCGCGGCCGCCGGCCGCAGCGGTGCGCCGTGCACGTCGATCGGCACGTCCGGCGCCAGCGCATCGAGTGCGACGGCGACGTTGTCGTTGCCGTGAAGGATCACGATGGTCGGTTGCTTCACGATGGTCTTCTCCCTGTCGTTGCGGCCACCGGTTCGCAGCGGGCGACGAGTTGCCGCAACCGCGGTTGTTCGGCCGCCAGCGCCAGCGAATCGGCGAGCGCGAGCAGCGGCTCGATCCGCCGCGCGACCTTCTCGCGATGGTTGACCGCGATATCGGCGATGCGATGCGCGAGAAACGGATTGAGAAAGCGCTCGCGCACGCTGTCGACGTAGTGTTCGGCCGTTTCGCGCAAGCCCAGCGCCACGAATACCGGCGCGACTTCATCGCGCCACACGGCTTCGAGACCGTCGCGCAACCGCGCATCGTTCATCGCGTCCAGCACCGTTTCCGATGCGTCGCGCCCCGCCGCGAGCCACTGCTCCGCGAGCCAGCTGTGCCCGAGATTGAGGAAGAACAGCTTCAGGCGCTCGTGGCTGCGCAAATCGTCGGTGACGACGACCTGAGCATGCGTGCACGGCAGCGCCATGCCGGCACGCCGCTCGATCGCCCACAGCGCGTAGGGCTCCGCGATCGCGCCGACCGGATGGAGCGGCTCGGACACGATGCGGTCGACGAGCGAGTTGACCCACACGCAGCGGTTGCCCAGATAGTCGGCAAACGCGTCGGGCAGCCGCCACTGGCGCGCGAGGTCCAGCACGATGTCGCGCAGCGTGTCGCCGTTGTCCGTCACCAGTTCGCAAGGCAGGATGGAGACGCCGTCATCGGGCCGCACCTGCCAGCGCGCATGCAGCAGCGCGAGCAGCTTCGCCGGAAAGCCGTGCGGTGCGTGCTCCTGCTGGGCCAGCAGGTCCACGGTGTCGCGCGGATCGGCGCGATACCCTGCGTCGCCGGTGTTCGACACGATGACGCGTACGGTCTCGATCGCGGCACCGCGTATCTCCGCCCAGTCGTGCTCGGCGTCCCACGCGCGATGCACGGCGCGGCACTCGACGACTTCGTCGACCACGCCGCCGCGGTCGCGCCCGCGAATCCGCACCGGATAGCGACCGGTGGCGCGCAGCGCGTCGATGCGGGCGCGGCTGGCCGGATTGCCGGTCGTCTGCACGATGCCGATGCCGCCCATCGCGTTGCCGTCGTCCAGCGCCTGCGAGACGAACAAGTCGACGTGCGCGAGCAGGAAGCGGCTCGTGCCGAACTGGAGGATCGGCGGCGTCATCGCATGCGCTCCGCGTGCCGGATTCGATCGATCAGCATTCGACGAGCGCCTTCACGACGGTCTGCCCCGCATCGAGCAAACGCGGCAGCGCATCCGGCACCTCTTCGAGCCGCATCCGGTGCGTGTTCAGCGCGCGGTCCGGAATACGCCCCCCGCGCATCGCGTCGAGCACCGTCGCGAAATCCTCGGCCGTCGCATTGCGGCTCGCGAGCAGCGTGGCTTCCCGCTTGTGGAATTCGGGATCCGAAAAGGCGACGTGCCCGCGCACGATCGAGATCAACGTGTATTTGCCGCCATGCGCGACGAATTCGAAACCGCGATTCATCGCATCGAGGTTGCCTGTGGCGTCGAACACCGCATCGAAATACTCGCCGTTCGTCAACGCCGCGAGACGCGCCGCGTCATCCTCGCCCACCTCCACGGTCGCATCAACCGTCAGATGTTGCCGGCAAAACGCCAGTCGATCCGCCCGCGTGTCGAGGCATGTGACGTCGGCGCCACGCAGCTTCGCGAAGATCATCGCGGCCATACCGATCGGCCCGGCGCCGACGACCAGCGCGCGCTGCCCGGCGCGAACGTCCGCGCGCCGCACCGCATGCGCGCCGATCGCGAGGAATTCCAGCATCGCCGCCTGGTCGAGCGAAATGCCGTCGGCCTTGTGAACGAACTGCGCAGGCACGCTCAGGTATTCGGCGAGCGCGCCGTCGCGATGCACGCCGAGCACCTTGATGTTCACGCAGCAATTCGTGTTGCCGTGCCGACAGGCGATGCAGTGCCCGCACGACAGATACGGCATCACGTACACCGCGTCGCCGACGCCGAGCCCCGACTCGGGTTCCGCCTCGACGACGACCGCCGAAAGCTCATGGCCCATCACGCGCGGATAGTCGAGGTACGGCTGGTTGCCGGTGAAGATATGCAGGTCGGTGCCGCAAATGCCGACCCGTTGCACGCGCAACAGTACTTCGCCGCTGCCGCGTACGGGCAGTTCGCGCTGCTGCACGCGCAGCACGCCGGGGGATTCGCAAATCACGCTGAGCATGTCGGGTTCCTTTCGTTCTGGTTCATTCGTCGTGGCGTGCGGTGTCGATCCGGTAGAAGCGGTGTGCGTTGCCGCCGAAGAGGCCGTCCAGCGCCGCGGCGCCGAGCAACCGCGCGCAATCGTCCTCGCACGCGGCCAGCCATTCGCCGTAGCCGCCGCACGCCGACGCCAGCCGCAGCACCGGCCAGTCGCTGCCCCACATCAGGCGCGTCGGCCCGAACAGCTCGGCCAGCGCGTGGACATACGGCCGCGTGCGCGCGCGCACGGCGTCGGGCCCAGCCGACGGCCCTGCTTCGGTCCAGAGGCCGGACAGCTTGCAATGAAGGTTCGGCAGGCGCGCAAGCCGGCCCATCGCCGACAGCCACGGCTGCCATTCGCCGCGCTCGATGAACGGCTTCGCGCCATGGTCGATCACGATCGGCAGATCCGGATGGCGTCGCGCGAATGCATGTAGCGCATCGAGATGACGCGGCATCACCAGTGCATCAAAACGCAGCCCGTGCTCGAGCATCGCGGCGACCGCGCGATCCAGCCGCGGATCGTCGATCCACGTGTCGTCGGGCAGATCCTGCAGCATCGGTCGCAAGCCGCGCGCCTTTGGCGCGGACGCAAACGCCGCGATCCGCGCCGGTGCGTCGTCGGCCTTCAGGTCGACCCAGCCGACCACCGCGCCGACGCTCGGCGTTTCGTCCGCGAGATCGAGCAGAAAGCGCGTGTCGGCTTCGCTCGGCAGCGATTGCACGAGGACGGTGGTGTCGATGCGCGCAGCGTCGAGCAGCGGCGCCAGATCGGCCGGGCCGAAATCCCGGTGAATCGCATCGAGTTCGGCCGGCGGCCAGCAGCCGGCCCGTGCGTCGATAAGCCAGTAGTGCTGATGGGCGTCGATGCGCATGGTCATGCGTGGGCTCCCGGAACCGGCGCGTGCGCCGCGATCAACCCTTCGTCGCGCAGCGCATCCCACAGTTCGGCCGGCGCGGGACGCTCGAACCAGTCGATGTTCTGCTTCAACTGCGCCACGCTGCGCGCGCCGACCACGCACGATACGACGGCTGGATGACCGAACGGAAACTGCAATGCCGCGGCGGGAAGCGGCACGTCGAAGCGGTTGCACAGCGCGCCGAGCCGCGTGGCCTTGTCGATCACGTCGGCGCTCGCGTCCGCATAGTTGAACTTGCCGTTGCCGGCGAGCAGGCCGGAATTGAACACGCCGCCGATCACGATCGCCGTCCCGTCACGGGCGCACGCGTCGAGCAGCGGTTCGAGCGCCGTCTGTTCGAGCAGCGTGTAGCGGCCGGCCAGCAGCACCGCATCGAGCGCCGCTTCGTTCAGCGCGTCGGCCGCGACTTCCCATTCGTTCACGCCGAGACCGAACGCGCCGATCTCGCCCCTGGCGCGCAGCGCCTCCAGCGCGCGAAACCCGCCGCCGCGCGTCAACTGTTCCCAGTAGTGCGCGTGACGATCGCCGTGCGTCATCGCGCCGATGTCGTGCACGTACAGCATGTCGATCCGCGCGAGCCCGAGCCGTTGCCGGCTGTCGTCATGCGAGCGCATGATGCCGTCGTAGCTGTAGTCGTAGACGGGCCGGAACGGCAGCGGCTCGGCCCAGCCGTCGTCGCCCGGCCGCACGCTCGCGTCGGCGCGCATCAGCCGCCCGACCTTCGTGCTGAGCGTGAACGCGCTGCGCTCGCGCGGAGCGAGCCCCGCCCCCACGCGCCGCTCGGACAGCGTGTAGCCGTAATACGGCGCGGTGTCGAAGTAGCGCAGGCCGGCAGCCCACGCGGCGTCGACCAGCGCGGCGGCGTCGGCCGCCGACATCGGCCGATAAAGGCCGCCGAGCTGCGAGCAGCCGAGGCCGAGCGCGGACACCGTCAGCCCACTGCGCGGCAAGGTGCGCGTATCGTTTGCGTTCATGCGTGGTGACTCGATGCGTGCAAGCGGGACGGGCGATCAGTACAGGACATTCTTCGCTGCCTGCGAATCGAGGTTCTGCTTGTCAACCATCACGACGCCGGTATCGATCAGCTTCGGCGCGGGCTTGCGCTCGATCACGTCGAGCGCCGTGCGCACGCCCTGGTTCCCCATCTGCCACGAGCCCTGCACGGCGATCGCCTGCACGGTGCCGTCGCGCACGAAGCCCTGCAGGTCCTCGTTGCCGTCGAACCCGATCGCCACCACCTTGCCCGCCTTGCCCGACTGCTTCAGCGCACGGCCCATGCCGACCGCGGTCGGCTCGTTCGCGCCGAAGATGCCCTTCAGGTCCGGGTTCGCCGACAGCACGTCGGTCGTCTGGTTCAGCGCGGTCGCCATTTGCGATTGCGAGTAGTACGGGCCGACGACCTGCAACTTCGAATGGCTCTCGATGTACTTGCGGAACCCGCCGACGCGGCTGACCTCGGAGCCCGCGCCCGGTACGTACGACATGATCGCGATCTTGCCCGACTGCCCGACGCGGTCGATCAGCGCCTTCGCGCACAGCGCGCCCGCCTTCTCGTTGTCGGTCGACAGGAATGCCTGGTAGTACGGCTTGCCCGCGTCCGCGATCTCCGAGTCGATCAGCACGACGGGAATGTGCGCTTCCCACGCCTTCTTGATCGCGGGCACGAGCGCATCGGGATCGGACGGCGCGAGCACGATGCCCGCCACATGACGCGTAACCGCGTTGTCGACCATGTTGACCTGCCCGCTGATGTCGGACTCGGCCGCCGGGCCCTGGAACGTCATCGTGTAACCCTTGGCGCCGCCGAGCGCCGCCTTCGCGCCCTTCTGCACGTTCTGCCAGTAGTTCGAATTGACCGTCTTGGCGATCACGGCGATCTCGCCGCCCGCCGCATACGCGCCGCTGCTGCACACCGCGAACACGCACGCCGATGCCGCCAGCAGGATGGATTTGTTCATGTCTCGCTCCGCTTCTCGTTGGTAGGGACTGCTTGCTGCCGGTCAGGGCCGGCGATTGCGCAACTGGTCGATCCACACCGTGCCGAGGATCACGACGCCGATGATGATCTGCTGGATGAAGCTCGACACGCCGTTCATGTTCAGGCCGTTGCGCAGCACGCCGATCACGAACGCGCCGATCGCCGTGCCGGAGATCGTGCCGACGCCGCCCATCAGCGACGTGCCGCCGATGACCGAACTGGCGATCGCGTCGAGCTCGTACATCACGCCTTCGTTCGGCTGCCCGGTGACGAGCCGCGACATCAGCACGCAACCGGTCACGCCCGCGAGCGCGCCGGACAGCACGTAGGTGAACAGCTTCACGCCCTGCACGTTCACGCCCGACAGCCGGGCGGCTTCCGCGTTCGACCCGACCGCGTAGATATGGCGGCCGAGCGACGTTCTCGACAGCAGCACGGACACCACGACGAACAGCACGACCATGATCACGACCGGATACGGAATGCCGGGAAAGGTCGTGTCGGGGAACCCGTCCGCGCCGATGCGCGAGATCCGCAGCAGCGCGCCGTTGCCGAGCGCGCCGAACGCATCGCCGAGATCCGATACCGGCCGCGCGCCGGTGATCTGCAGCGCGATGCCGCGCGCGACGAGCATCATGCCGAGCGTCGCGATGAACGGCGGCAGGCCCATCTGCGTCACGCAGATGCCGTTGACGAGCCCGCACAGCGCGCCGACCAGGATGCCGGCCGCCATCGCCGCGGGCACCGGCGCGCCGGCCTTGACCAGCAGCGCCGCGCACACGCCGGACAGCGCGAGCACCGAGCCGACCGACAGGTCGATGCCGCCCGTGATGATCACGCAGGTGGCGGCCACGCCCAGATAGGCGATCGACGTGACCTGCAGGCCGACCGTCATCAGGTTGTCGACCGAGAAGAACGCCGCGCTCGAGATCGAGAACGCGAACACGAGCACGACGAGACTGCCCAGCGCCGCGAACTTCTGGATCAGGTCGCGCCGCCGCTGTCGCGCCGCCCGTTCGTCGGCCTGGCTTCGATCGGATGTCATTTCAAGCATGGGAACGCCCCGACGCGTAGTGCATGATCTCCTCCTGACTGGTGTGTTTCGTATCGAGAAATGCGGTCAATCGACCTTCGTGAAAAACGGCGATCCGGTCGGTCATGCCGAGCAGTTCTGGCAGTTCCGAACTGATCAGCACCACGCCGACGCCGTCGGCGGCGAGCCGGTCCATCAGCCCGTAGATCGCGAATTTCGCGCCGACGTCGATGCCGCGCGTCGGCTCGTCGAAGAACAGGATCTTCGAGCCGCGGTACAGCCATTTGCCGATGACGACCTTCTGCTGGTTGCCGCCGGACAGGTTTCGGACGCGCTGGTGCACGGACGGCGTGCGAATCGCGAGGTCCTGCACGTAGCGGCGCGCGACGTCGAGTTCGTCGTCGAAGCGCAGGAATCCGAAGCGTGACGTGATGCCGCGCACGTTCGCGAGCGTGAGGTTCGCCGCGACGGGCATCGGCAGCGCGAGACCCTCCTTCTTGCGGTCCTCCGACAGATACGCGATGCCGTGCCGGATCGCCTCGCGCGGCGAGCGGATCGTCACGGGCCGGCCGTGCAGCCCGATCGTGCCGCCGTCGGGGCGATCCGCGCCGAAGATCGCGCGGGCGATCTCGGTGCGCCCGGCGCCCATCAAGCCCGCGAAACCGAGGATCTCGCCGCGGCGCAGCGCGAACGACACCGGCCCGAACACGCCGTCGCGGCGCAGGTCCCGCACGTCGAGCAGCACCTCGTCGGTCGGCACCGATTGCCGCGACGGATAGGCGTCGTCGAGCGTGCGTCCGACCATGCGCGCGACGATGTCGTCGATGCTCACGTCGGCGAAAGCGTCCGTCGAGATGTGGCGCCCGTCGCGCAGCACCGTCACGCGATCGACGATCTGCGCCATTTCGTCGAGCCGGTGCGAGATATACAGAATCGCCACGCCGTCGGCGCGCAGTTCCTCGATGAGGCGAAACAGCTGCACCGTTTCCGTTTCGGTCAGCGACGACGTGGGTTCGTCCATGATCAGCACACGCGCATCGTGCGACAGCGCCTTCGCGATCTCGACCATCTGCTGCTGCGCGATGGACAGCACGCCGACCTTCGTCGTCGGCGCGACGTTCAGGCCGATGCGCGCGATGCAGCGCGCCGCCTCCGCGTTCATGCGTTTCGTATCGACGAACGGCCCGCGCCGCGGCTCGCGCGCGAGGAACAGGTTCTCCGCCACGCTCAGGTGCGGGACGAGATTGAGCTCCTGATGAATGATCGAGATGCCGGCCGCCTGCGCTTCGGAGGCCGAATGAAACCGCACCGGCGCGCCGCGATAGTGAACGACACCGTCGTCGGGCAGGTACTGGCCGCTGATGATCTTCATCAGCGTCGATTTGCCCGCGCCGTTCTCGCCGCACACCGCATGCACCTCGCCGCGGCGCAGGTCGAGGCGAATCCCGTCGAGCGCGAGGACGCCGGGGAAGCGCTTGCGAATCCCGTCCAGGCGCAGGATCTCCCGGTCCGGTTCGTCCTGCGCGGCCTGACCGGGCAGATTGCGAGGCATTGCCATTGCGTCTCCTGGGGATGGATCGACCTCGACACTAACCGGTCAGTCCAATTTGGATGAATTACAGCAATCAAAGCCATTTTGGTCAAGCCAATTTAATTATTCACATCTGATCTTACCAATAGTGAAAACCCGGACATCCGGATGAACGCGCCGCTACACGGGGCGATGCGTCCGGCGTGATAGACTCCGCGACACGCGCTTGCGCCCGAAGCGCATTGATCCCTATCACTCGGATGAAATCGACAGAACCCAAGCGGCTTTACCAATCGGTCGCGGCCCAGATCGTCGCGTTGATTCGCCAGGGCGAATTCGCGATCGGCGAGCGGCTGCCGCCCGAGCGCGAGCTAGCGCTGACGCTCGGCGTGTCGCGGCCGTCGCTTCGGGAGGCGCTGATCGCGCTGGAAATCGGCGGGCAGATCGAAATCCGGATGGGCTCCGGCGTCTATGTGCGCGATACGGCCGCCGACGCTGTCGGCCCGATGGCCACGCTCGGCGACAGTCCGTCG
This sequence comes from Burkholderia sp. HAN2018, assembly GCF_024704855.1. Taxonomy (NCBI): domain Bacteria; kingdom Pseudomonadati; phylum Pseudomonadota; class Betaproteobacteria; order Burkholderiales; family Burkholderiaceae; genus Burkholderia; species Burkholderia sp. HAN2018. The sequence continues at coordinate 30,690 of NZ_QOBB01000050.1, forward strand.
GAATTGATGCAGGCTCGCGCGGCCGTCGAAGGCAGCGTCGCCGCGCTGGCCGCAGCGCGGATGACGGCCGCCATGCTCGAGCGGCTGCGCCGCACCGTTCAGCGCATGAAGCGGCTCGCGGAGGCCGGCAAATCCCCGGTCGAAGCCGACCGGCAGTTCCACATGCTGATCGCGGAAGCCGCCGGCAACTCGGTGCTCACCCGCTTCGTCGGCGAGTTGTTCGACAGCCGCCACGACCCGATCGCGGCCGCGATGCGCGGCCATGCGGAGAATCCGCAGACGTGGACCGCCGCGGTGCGCGAGCACGAGGACGTGCTGCTCGCGTTGCAGGCCGGCGATCCGATCGCCGCGCAGACGGCCATTCGCGCGCATCTTCGCGCGTCGGAAGCGCGGTGGATCGAGGGTGGGCTGAAAGCCGATCCGGATTGAGCTGAACACGCACGGGCGCCGGCGCGCGTCGGCGAGCGCGGTGTCGTGCATCGCGTGGCGCCGTGCCCCCTGCAATTTCACTCATATTTCTCGCGCAGGCGTGACGAAAGCGCTATCCGGCCGTCACCACGCCATGGTTTGTTTTCCCCGCCGTTCGGCATTTCAGGAAATCCACCCATCCCCTCGCTCGCATCCGTGCGCCCCACCGTTTCGCTCCCCGTACCAATCCTCAAAATTACGATTGCAAATGCCTCTCATTTGCATTAAATTGCCGCGCAAATGTACTGTTTGGAACACCGATGTCGGCGCAAGGCCGCCCGCCGTGCCCGAACGCGAACGACACGAAAGGGAGAGGTATGAGCAGGAGGAACTGGGCGGCCGCACCGATGGCCATCGTCGTCGGCGCGGCCGGCGTGGGCACGGCCGACGCGCAGGAGGCGACGCTGCCCACCATCGAGATCTCGGGGCAGCGCGCGAGCGCACCGTTTCGCACGCGTGACTCGACGAGCGCGACGCGCGGCGACGCGGACGTGATGGAGATCCCGTTCGCGGTCAGCAGCGTCGATGCGAAACTCGTGCGCACGGTCGCGGCGACGCGCGGCGAGGACCTGTACGACTGGGTCGCGGGCGTCGCGCGGCAGAACAACTTCGGCGGTCTTTGGGACAACTACGCAGTGCGCGGCTTCGCCGGCGACGGCAACACGTCCGGCACCGACTACCTCGTCAACGGCTTTTCGTGGAATCGCGGGATCAGCGTGCCGCGCGACACCGCCAACCTCGAGCGCATGGAAGTGCTCAAGGGGCCCGCGTCGGCGCTGTACGGGCGCGGCGATCCGGGCGGGCTCATCAGCTACACGACGAAGCAGCCGCAGTTCGCGCGCGCGAACACCATCGGCGTGTCGGCCGGCAGCTACGGCGCATTGCGCGAGACGCTCGATTCGACCGGCCCCGTGACGAAGTCGCTCGCATACCGCTTCGTTGCGATGAACGAGAACAACGGCAGCTTCCGCGATACGGTGTCGAGCAAACGCTACCTGTTCGCACCGTCGTTCACGTGGGACATCGGCGCCGACACGACGCTTCATTACGAATTCGAGAGTGCGCGCCAGCGCGCGCCGCTCGATCGCGGCGTGGTCGCGGTGGGCGGGCAGCTCGGTGCGATTCCCGCATCGCGCTTCCTCGGCGAGCCGCGCGACGGCGACTACGACGTGCGCAACACGGGCCATCAGTTCACGCTCGAGCATCGCGTCGATGCGAACTGGTCGGTCAACGCCGGGTTCGCGCAGCGCACCACCGACCTGTCCGGCCGCTCGTCCGAGGCATTCGCGCTGCAGCCGGACGGCCGCACGCTGTGGCGCCGCTACCGGCAAGTCGCGTTTCATTCGAACGACCTGCAGGGCCGCATCGAAACGGCCGGCAAGTTCCGCACCGGCGGCATCGGCCACACGCTCGTGCTGGGCGTCGATGCATACCGCTTCAACTACGACCAGTTCGTCGCGCGCTCGACGCCCACGGCCGCCGCGCCGTATGCGATCGACATCTTCGATCCCGTCTACGGCCAGCCGGCGCCCACGCCGCGCACCGCGACCAACCTGCTCGAGCGCGACGACGGCCAGGGGCTCTACGCGCAGGACACGCTCGCGTTCGGCCCGCACTGGAAAATCCTCGCCGGGCTGCGCTGGGATCGCTTCCACCAGTCGGTCGAGAACCGCCTGAAAGGCACGACGAGCAGCCAGGTGCAGACCGCGTTGAGCCCGCGCATCGGCATCGTGTACGAGATGAGCCCCGCCCTGTCGCTCTATGCGAACACCGCGTATTCGTTCCGGCCGAACAACGGCGCCGACGTCGACGGCCGCGCGTTCGATCCGGAGAAGGGGCACGGCTACGAAGCCGGCGCGAAATGGGCCGGCGCGCGCTGGCTCGCGACCGTCGCGGCGTTCTACGTCAACAAGCGCAACGTGCTGACCGCCGATCCGGCGAACGCCGGCTTCTCGCGCGCGGCCGGTGAGGTGCGCAGCCGCGGCGTCGAATTCGAATGGAACGGCGATCTCGGCCACGGCGTGCGCGGCCTCGTCAACCTTGCGTATGTCGACGCCGAAGTCACGCACGACGCGGTGTTGACACCCGGCGCACGCCTCGTCGACATTCCGCGCCTGAGCGGCAGCGCGCTGCTCCTGTACGAAACCGCGGTACCGTTCGCGGACAAGGCCGGTGCCGGCGCCGGCCTGATCTACGTCGGGCGCCGGGCCGGCAACACCGCGAACACGCAGGACGGGTTCGAGCTGCCGGCCTATGCGACCGTGCAGCTGAACGGCTATGTGCAGGTCAACAAGCACCTGCGTGCGTCGGTCGTGCTGAACAACCTGTTCAACCGCACCACCTACGTCAGCTCCTACAACAGCTTGTGGGTCACGCCGGGCGCGCCGCGCAGCCTGTTCGCGTCGCTCGCCTATACGTTCTAGCGGGGGTTGGCGGGCCGGCGCTGTGCTTCATGCGCTTCATGCGCGTCATTCGACTCATGCGCTTCACGCGCCGAGCGCGAGCCGCGCCGCCAGCGCGAGCAGCAAGGCCGGCAACATCACGCACGCGCCGACCGCGAGGAACGCGCCGAACCCGACCCGCAACCCTTCACGCCGGATGGCCGCGAGCCACAGAATCGTCGCGAGCGATCCGGTGACGGACAGGTTCGGCCCCAGGTCGACGCCGATCAGGATCGCGTCGATCACCGTTTGCGGGCTGCGTGCGGCGTCGACCGTCGAGCTCGCGATGAGCCCGGCAGGCAGGTTGTTGACCAGGTTCGACGCCAGCGCGATCGCAACGCCCGCCGCGGCCGCGGCGGTCTGCTCGCCGCTTGCCGTCAGCGCGCGCAGCAGCCCGGCGAGCGCACGCACCGCACCGCTCCGGTCGAGCGCCTCGACGAGTACGAACAGTCCCGCGACGAGCGGCAACACGCTCCATGAAATCGCGCGAACGATCGGCATGCATGCGGTGCGATCCTTGACCAGCACGCATGCGACGGTGACGATACCCGCGGCCGCGGTCGGCAACCCGAGCGGAAGATCGAGTGCCGACACCGTCATCAGCGCGGCGGCCGTGATCGCGATGCCGGCCAGCGCGATGCGCCCGCCGCCGGTGAGCGGCCGGGTCGGCAAACCGGATTCGCAACGGCCGCCGAGCGCGTGCCGCTGGGTCATCCGAAGCATCAGGAACGTGCATGCGATCGATGCGACGGACGGGATCGCGAAGTGGGCCAGCCATACGCCGAGCGACGGCATGCGCGCGCCGTACAGCACGAGATTCGCGGGGTTCGAGATCGGCAGCACGAAACTCGCCGCGTTCGCGACGAACGCGCAGATGTACAGCAGCGGCAGCGGATCGGCCTTCGCCCGGCGCGCGGCCGCGATGACCGCGGGCGTCAGCACGACGGCGGTCGCATCGTTCGACAGGAAGACCGTCGTCACGGTGCCCACCAGGTAGACGAGCGCGAACAGGCGCCGGGGCGAACCCTGCGCGAGATTGACGACGCGCGTCGCGACCCAGTCGAACAGCCCTTCGCGCCGCGCGACCTCGGACAGCAGCATCATGCCGGTCAGGAACAGGTACACGTCGCCGCCCTTCGCGACGGCGTCGAGCGCCGGATGCACGGGCAACAGGCCGCACACGACCAGCAGCAACGCGCCGCTCACGGCCCAGGTCGCCTCGGGCCAGCCGAACGGGCGGGCGATGACGCCCGCCGTGGCGAGCGCGGAAATCAGCCATGCAAGTGAAACGGAATTCATGGGCAGGTCGGGAATCGCCTGTAGAGGGAAAGCACGTTCAGGACGACGCGGCCGGCAGGTCGGCCGGCTTGCCGCACACGCTACTCAGCGCTCGCGCATGGCCGAGCCAGAGCGCGAGCGCGCCCGTCGACACGGCGCCCAGCACGACGAATGCGACCGGATAACCGAAGTGCTGCGCGAGCACGCCGCCCAGCACGGGACTGAGCGCCGCGCCGATCCCCTGCGCGGTCGCGACGGCGCCCTGCCCGGCGTTCACGCGGCCGGAGCCGTGCAGCAGGCGCACGACGAGCGCCGGCACGACGACGCTTTGCAGGCCGGCACCGATGCCGTCGAGCACCTGCACCGGCCAGACGCCCGCCTCGCTCATCAGCACGGCGGCAAGCACGCCCCGCACCGGCAACACCAGGTAGGAAAGCAGCAGCACGCGCCAATAACCGTGCGCGCGAATCAGCCGGGGCGCGACCCAAGCGGCCGCGATCATCACGAGCTGCGCGATGACGATGGTTTGCGCGGTGAACATGCTCGCGTTGCTGCGATGCGTGGCGACCACGCCCATCCCGTAGAGCGGCAGCATCGCCGCGTTGCCGAGATGAAACAGCGCGAGCGACGCGCCGAGCAGGACCAGCGGCCGGTTCGAGGCGAGCGTGCGCCAGCCGCCGGCGGGCGGCGCCGACGCGCCCATGGGCGGATCATCGCGCACGGCATGCGTTCGCGGCTCGGCATGGTCCATGTCGAGGCCGCGTGCGCACGCGTGGTCGATGGCCCGTGCGGGAATCGCCAACGTACTCGCGATCGCGAGGAGCGTGAACACGGCGACGAGCGCGAACACCGCATCGAATCCCGCATGCCAGCCGAGCCATCCGGCGAGCGCCGCGCCGACCACGTTGCCCGCATGGTTCGCCATCTGGTTGCGGCCGAACTGCCGGTCGAAACCCTGCCGGCGCGCGATGCCGAGCGTCACGCCCGCGACGGCCGGCGCCAGCGCCGCGCCGCCGACGGCGGCCAGGATCTGCGACGCCGCCACCGCCGGATAACCGTCGGCGAACATCAGCGCCAGCGAGGCCAGCGCCGTCACGGCGGTGGCGGTGACGATCAGCGCGCGCTTCGCGCGCAGCGCATCGACGAGCGCGCCGGCCGGCGGCGTCGCGGCCATCGCGGCGAGCCCGGCCAGCGTCATGACCGAGCCGATCGCGTCGGCGCTCCAGCCGCGCGACAGCAGGATCACGCCGATGAACGGGCCGATGCCGGCCTGCACGTCGGCCAGGAAGAAATTGAGCGCCTCGAGCGCGCGCGCCGCTCTCATCGTCGACGGGCAGTCATTCGTCGTCCGCGTCGACGAGCTCGGCGATCTCGCTCACTTCGAGCACGGCGCCGTACCGCGTGACGACGCCTTGCCCCCACGCCATGACGTGGATACCGGCGCGCAGATAGTCGCTCAGCTCGGCGGCCGCATGCGGCGGCATCCGCAGCACGACACCGTTCGTCAGCAACGCGCCGTTCAGCTCGCCTTTCGGGCCGTGCAGCGCGAACGCGACTTCGCCGCTCATCTCCATCAGCTTGCGGCCGCCATGCGGCGGCTTCGGCGCACCGGGCACGGGCCCGTCGTCGACGATGTCGACGCCGTGGCGCCCGGTCAGCTGCACCGCCACGATCATCGCGGCGCCGCGCGACTTGACGCCGCGCACGCGGATGCGGTCGCCCACCTCGACATGGCGAACCAGTTCGCGACCCAGGTGCGGCGGCACATGAACCTGCAGGTCGCCGTTCAGGATCAGGCCGTCGATGTCCCCGTGCGGGTTGAGCAGGAACTGTGTGACGCGGCCGCGCGTTTCGGGCAGGCAGGCGGGATCGATCCAGTGCATGGCAGGACTCCTTGTGGGATGGCAGGAAGACGACGCGCGATCAGCGCACGACGTCGTCATAAAGATTCACGACGCGGCCCGGCGAGCCGAATGCGGTGGCTTGCAGCGCTTCGCCGTAGGCATTGCGCGTGCCGTATCCGACCGCGGCAACGCGCGCGCCGGGTACGAGCAGCGCGCCGAACTGCTGCGCGGCCGGCACCGTCAGCTTGACGATCGCGCCGCTGTCGAGCATCACGCCGTCCGGCTCGCCGCGTGGTGCGCGCATGACGCGCCGCACGACACCCGACACGCTGAGCCGGGCCAGATTGACGCCGCGCAGCGCGGGCGGCATCGGCGCGGCGGATGGCGGCGGCTGGTCGGACAGCGATGCGCCGCTGCGGTCGTTGCGCACGACGCGCGCGTGGATGTCGTCGCCGACGCGACGTTCGCCGGCCACCGTCACCCGGTCGCCCGGCCGCGCGAGCGCGATCAGCTGCGTGCCGAGATGCGGCGGCACGCCGACGAGCGTACCGTCAGTCAGCACGAAACCGTCGACCGCGCCTTCCGGGTTGATCGTCAGGCGCGAAAGCGTGCCGGACACGAGTGCGTCGGAGGCGACGGGCGACAGCGACGGAGGCGGAAGAGGAGCCGGTTCGAAACCGGCGCGCGGCGGCGCGCCGGGCGGTTCGTCCGCACGCGGCGGAGGTGGAATCTGCGCGGCGCAGGCTGTCGCCGCGGCGATCAGCGCGGCGGCACACAGTCCGACACAGCTGCGGCGAACGGCGACGCGTGGGGTCGACTTCATGACGGGCTCCGGCAACGGGTTGCGATGCCGTGATATCCGCAACATGCGTGCCAGCACGCACGTGCCCGCCGGGCGGCGTATCGAACCATGAACCGTGCACAACGTGTCGGGATTCCCGACACGTCTTACCCGCCGTTGTCGGGAATGCCGACAGGCGTCATGGCACCGCTAGTCGTCGCGCTCGATACCCAGATGGGCCATGCGCGCATAGAGCGACTGACGGCCGATGCCGAGCTGCCGTGCCGCCTCCGCGCGATTGCCGTTCGCGCGCTCGAGCGCGCGCAGGATCGCGGCACGCTCGACCGCCGCCAGCGCGTCGGGCAACGGCATGTCGAACAGCGGCGCGGGCAGCGCAAGCGCGTCGCCGCCGGGC
>NZ_QOBB01000051.1:0-37442 GCF_024704855.1 Burkholderia sp. HAN2018
CGGCAACCCGTTGCGCGTTGTCGAACTGGTCGTGCGCGAACGGCGTGACGACCTGCGCGATCCCGGCTTCGAACGCGAGCGCCGCCGTGCCGATCCCGCCGTGATGCACGAGCGCGCGGCAGCGTGGCAGCAGCGTGCGCATCGGCACGAAGCGGCGCACGAGCAAACGGTCGCCGTCCGGCGCCGCATCGTGCGGCGTCAGCAGGATCCCGCGCGCGCCGGTCGCGCGCAGCGCGTCCGCCACCGCGCGCGCGTAGGCCGCGTGATCGACGCGTGTCGAACCGGCCGTGAACACGACCGGGGGTTCGCCGGCCGCGAGAAACGCATCGAGTGCCACATCGTCGTCGGGAGTCGCAATATCGTTGAACAACGGAAAACCGCTTTGCAGATGATTCGACGGCCAGTCCGGCTGCGGCGGCGCGAACCAGCCGGGAAACAGGCACAGCACGCCGTCGGTGGAATGCAGCCAGCGGCCCAGCACGCGCCGCGCGGGCGCGAGCCCGAGATCGCGGCGCACCGCGTTGAGCGCGGGGCCGCATGTGCGATCGAGCACCTGACGCTCGATCAGCGTCATCAGCGCCGCCTTCACGGGCAGCGGCCAACGCGCGGGAATCGTCAGGCGCGGGTGGGTCGGCGGCGCATGCGCGGACAGCAGCGTCGACGGCGACACCTGCACCGACACGTACGGCGTGCCGTGCAGCTCCTGCATGAAGCGCGCGGAGAACGCCCACAGCGTGCCGACGAGCACCGTGTCGCCGTCGGCCAGCGCACGCAGCGCGTCGTAGTGCGGGCGCAGCGTCGGTGCGATCACCTGCCACAACGTGCGAAACGACGTGCGCGAATCCCACAGCGCGGGGTTCGCCATCGCGGCCTCGTATTCGGCCGCGGTGCCGATCGGCACGAATTCGAACCCGCAATGGCGCACGGCCGCCTCGAACGGCGCATGCGTGCAGAACACGACGTCGTGACCGCGCGCCGCGAGCGTGCGCGCGACGCCGAGCAGCGGATGCACGTCGCCCGCCGAGCCGATCGCGGTCACGATCATCTTCGCCATCGCGCGCCTCGCGGGGATCAGTAGAAGCCGGGAATCAGCGCCGCGACCTCGCGGCGGTACTGCGTGTATGCCGGCCCGAAATACCCGGTCAGCCAGCTTTCCTCGACGCGCACCTTGTACGCGAGCGACGCGAACACGAGCAGCACGCCGATCGCGCCGCGCCATTCGCCGCCGATCAGCGCGGCGCCGACGAGCGCGATCAGGCAGCCCGTATAGATCGGGTGACGCACGAGCGCGTACGGCCCGGTGCGCACGAGTTCATGGTCTTCCTTCAGCGTGACCGACACGCTCCAGTTCGTGCCGAGATGCAGCCGCGCCCACACCGAGAACAGCAGGCCCGCGACCAGCACCGCGAGCCCGCACTGCGCCTGCAGGCCGAAACGCTGCCAGTCGGGCACGAGTGCCTGCCACGACGGATCGGGCAGGATGATCAGCGCGCCGCCGACGATCAGCGGAATCGACTGCAGCGTGCGCGAGCGCGACGCTTCCTTGCGCACGGTCGCCTTCACGCCTTGCGAAGTGGCGATCCAGTAGGCGAGCCACGCGGCCCACGGAACGACGATGGCGATGGTCTGAACGATATTCACGGCTGGCCTGCCTCGTTGGGATGGGAATTCGGATGCGCGCTGCGTACCGGACGCACGGCGCGCGGCGTCACGACGACAGCGCGTGCATCGGCGCGGGCACGCACGCCTGCGCGGCGGCGAGCGCGATGCCGGCGGCGAGCGACGACTCGCCGCAGAAAAAGTCGAGCAGCGCCGCACGCGTGTATTCGCGCTGCGCGCGGCCTTCGATGTCGAGGAAATGGCCGGCGTCCGGCACCGTCGCGAACCGCGCGCGCGGCACATGCGCGCCGAGCTGGCGCACGTCGGCGGGCGTCGTGTATTCGTCACGCTCGCCGTTCAGGAACAGGAGCTCGCAGCCGATGTTCGAGAACTCGCTGAGGTAGCGCTCGGGCTGCAGCGACAGGATCTGGTCGACGTGGAACGCGACCTGGTCCTGCTCGTCGCGCGGCAGGCGCGTGAGATAGCGGTAGTTGTACAGCTTCATGATGCGCGGCAGGTAGCGGCCGACGGTGTCGTTCAGTAACTGCGCGGCCTTCAGGTTCTCGCCGGCCGCGATGTGGTCGCGGGCGCGCGTCACGTAGTCGACCATCGCGTCGTTCAGGAACGGCGAGAACGAGCAGATCGCCGCGCGCCGCACGCTCGGGCAGCCGCGTGCGAGCGCGAACAGCGACGCCACGCCGCCCCACGACACCGACACGAGGTAGGCCGGCGCGAAACGCTCGACCAGGTACTGCAGGATCGCGGCTTCGTCGTCTTTCGTCAGGATGAAGCAGCCCGGGTTGTGCTGGCGCGACTGCCCCGCGTACGGCAGGTCGAAGCAGATCGTGTTCATCCGCTCGCCGAGATACTGGACGGTCTGCCCGAACGACGCGGTCGTCGCGAGCGCGCCGTTGACGAGCATCGCCGTGTCGAACGCCGGGTCGAACACGTTCCGTTCGACGTAGACCTTCAGACCATTCGGTAGCGGGACCACGTGTTTTTCGGTCAGCATCGTCGTTCTCCGGTGGATGCGGCGTCTCGACGTCGCGGCATGCTGCAGGTGCGCAATGGCTGCGCCGGTTTTCGCGCGCAATCCGAATCGCGCGATTGGCCAATGCACCGCGGCAATACCGGCGGCATCGATTCATTCCTCGTAGTGCGGCGCCATACTAATACGGACAATATTACTGACTCAAGTCATTCCAACGATACCCTCTACTCTGTCAGGAAATACCGCCGCTTCAAATTATTCCGCCATTTTTTATGGTAAGCGGAATCCTTTCGAGGGTGATCGCAATCGTTTGCGGAGCGCCGGCCGAATCCCTCCTTATCATGCGATATTCATTTAAATTCAATAGCTTGAACCGTTTTATTCGCCTATTTAAAACGAATTTTCATGAATGAAACGTGACGTCGTTTCTTCGACCGACCTCCATATTTCACCGAATATCACACAGCTCAATATTCTTTCATTCCGTAATCGCTTCGACACCCGCAACGATTAACCGGATTGATCGCCGACTTCAGAAAGCGTTTTAAACAAACTTCTGTTTTCTTAACCATCTTTCGATTATTTTTCCGCACCTGCACAACGCACCGCCGACTGCCCTTTCGTCTGCCCGGCACCCGCCGTCACCGTCAGACCCCGATTTTTTGTTGATTGAACGATCAATAAAAAACCGCTAAGCTCTCGACTTCCATGGACGGCCCGTCCGGGCGAAGGGAGTCGCGATGCCGAAAGTCGGAATGCGGGAGATTCGCCGCGCACAGTTGATCGACGCCACGCTGCGTTCGATCGACGAAGCGGGCCTGCCCGGCACGACGCTCGCGTCCGTCGCGCAGCGCGCGAACATCTCGACGGGTATCGTCAGCCACTACTTCGGCGACAAGGACGGCCTGCTCGAAGCGACGATGCGGCACGTGCTGCGCGACCTGTGGTCGGCCACCACGCGCCGCCGCGTGGCGGCACGCAAGGACCCGCGCTCGCGGCTGCGCGCGATCGCCGCCGCGAACTTCGACGACACACAGGTGAGCGCGCCCGTCATGAAGACGTGGCTCGCGTTCTGGTCGCAGAGCATGCACGACCCGATGCTCAAGCGCCTGCAGCACGTCAACACGCGGCGCCTCCATTCGAACCTGTGCGCGGAATTCGCGAAGGCGTTGCCCCGCACGCAGGCGCGCGAGGCCGCCGGCGGCCTCGCCGCGCTGATCGACGGCCTGTGGCTGCGCGGCGCACTCGCCGGCGGCCCGATCGACACCCGGGCTGCATTGAAGCTCGCCCACGATTACATCGACCTGCTGCTCGCGTCCGACTGACGCGCGACGCAGTCGCCCTCAAGGAGATCCTCATGTCCGTATTCGGTTTGCAGCGCCTCTACATCGGTGGCGGTTACGTCGACGCCACGAGCGGCAAGACTTTCGACACCTTCGATCCCGCCACCGGCGAACTGCTCGCGCAGGTGCAGCAAGCGAGCGCGGCCGACGTCGATCGCGCGGTTGCATCCGCGCAGGAAGGCCAGCGTGAATGGGCCGCGATGACCGCGATGCAGCGCTCGCGCATCCTGCGCCGCGCGGTCGACCTGCTGCGCGAGCGCAACGACGAACTCGCGGCGCTGGAAACGCGCGACACGGGCAAGCCGATCGCCGAGACGCTCGCGGTCGACATCGTCACCGGCGCGGACGTGATCGAGTACTACGCGGGCCTCGCCACCGCGATCGAAGGGCTGCAGGTGCCGCTGCGCGCCGAATCGTTCGTCTACACGCGGCGCGAACCGCTCGGCGTGTGCGCGGGCATCGGCGCATGGAACTACCCGATCCAGATCGCGTGCTGGAAGACGGCGCCCGCGCTCGCGGCCGGCAACGCGATGGTGTTCAAGCCGAGCGAAGTCACGCCGCTCACCGCGCTGAAGCTCGCGGAAATCTACACGGAAGCCGGCGTGCCGGCCGGCGTGTTCAACGTCGTGCAGGGCGACGGCTCGGTCGGCGCGCTGCTGACGGGCCATCCGGACATCGCGAAGGTGTCGTTCACCGGCGGCGTCGAGACGGGCAAGAAGGTGATGTCGCTGGCCGGCGCATCGTCGCTGAAGGAAGTGACGATGGAGCTCGGCGGCAAGTCGCCGCTGATCGTGTTCGACGATGCGGATCTCGACCGCGCGGCCGACATCGCGGTCACCGCCAACTTCTTCAGCTCGGGCCAGGTCTGCACGAACGGCACGCGCGTGTTCGTGCACCGTTCGGTCAAGGACGCGTTCACGCAGAAGGTGCTCGAACGCGTGAAGCGCATCCGCGTGGGCAAGCCGACCGACGCCGACACCAACTTCGGCCCGCTCGTCTCGGCCGCGCAGCTCGACAAGGTGCTCGGCTTCATCGAAAGCGGCAAGGCCGAAGGCGCAAAGCTGCTCGTGGGCGGCACGCGCCTGACAGACGGCCACTTCGGCGGCGGCCAGTACGTCGCGCCGACCGTGTTCGGCGATTGCCGCGACGACATGAAGATCGTCCGCGAGGAAATCTTCGGGCCGGTGATGAGCATCCTCGATTTCGAATCGGAAGACGAAGTGATCGCCCGCGCGAACGACACGCACTACGGGCTCGCAGCCGGCGTCGTGACGGAGAACCTGTCGCGCGCGCACCGCACGATCCATCGCCTCGAGGCCGGCATCTGCTGGATCAACACGTGGGGCGAATCGCCGGCCGAGATGCCGGTTGGCGGATACAAGCAATCCGGTGTCGGACGCGAGAACGGCATCACGACGCTCGAGCACTACACTCGAATCAAGTCGGTGCAGGTCGAGCTCGGCCGCTACAACCCGGTGTTTTAAGGATCACGAAAGGAGATTGACCGTCATGACGACACGCGAATACGACTACATCATCTGCGGCGCGGGTTCCGCGGGCAACGTGCTCGCAACGCGCCTGACGGAAGATCCGGACGTGACGGTGCTGCTGCTCGAAGCGGGCGGCCCCGACTACCGCTTCGACTTCCGCACGCAGATGCCGGCGGCACTCGCCTATCCGCTGCAGGGCCGCCGCTACAACTGGGCGTACGAAACCGACCCCGAGCCGCACATGGACAACCGCCGGATGGAATGCGGGCGCGGCAAGGGGCTCGGCGGCTCGTCGCTGATCAACGGGATGTGCTACATCCGCGGCAACGCGCTCGACTACGACAACTGGTCGACGCACAAGGGCCTCGAGAACTGGACGTATCTCGACTGCCTGCCGTACTTCAAGAAAGCCGAGACGCGCGACGTCGGCCCGAACGACTATCACGGCGGCAGCGGCCCCGTGTCGGTCACGACCAGCAAGCCGGGCGTGAACCCGCTGTTCGAGGCGATGGTCGACGCGGGTGTGCAGGCCGGCTATCCGCGCACCGACGACCTGAACGGCTATCAGCAGGAAGGCTTCGGCCCGATGGACCGCACCGTCACGCCGAAGGGCCGCCGGGCGAGCACCGCGCGCGGTTACCTCGACCAGGCGCGTGCACGGCCGAACCTCGAGATCGTCACGCATGCGCTCGCCGATCGCATCCTGTTCGACGGCAAGCGCGCATCGGGCGTCACGTACCTGCGCGGCAACGAACGCGCGACCGCGCACGCGCGCCGCGAAGTGCTCGTGTGCAGCGGCGCGATCGCGTCCCCGCAACTGCTGCAGCGCTCGGGCGTCGGCCCCGGCGCGTGGCTGAAGGAACTCGACATTCCCGTCGTGCTCGACCTGTCCGGCGTCGGCCAGAACCTGCAGGATCACCTGGAGATGTATATCCAGTACGAGTGCAAGGAGCCCGTTTCCCTGTACCCGGCGCTGAAGTGGTGGAACCAGCCGAAGATCGGCCTCGAATGGATGCTGAACGGCACGGGCCTCGGCGCGAGCAACCACTTCGAAGCCGGCGGCTTCATCCGCACGCGCGACGACGACCTGTGGCCGAATATCCAGTACCACTTCCTGCCGGTGGCGATCAACTACAACGGCTCGAACGCGATCGAGATGCACGGCTTCCAGGCACACGTGGGCTCGATGCGCTCGCCGAGCCGCGGCCGCGTGAAGCTGCGCTCGCGCGATCCGAACCAGCATCCGAGCATCCTGTTCAACTACATGGCCGAAGCGCTCGACTGGCGCGAGTTCCGCGATGCAATCCGCGCGACGCGTGAAATCATGCGGCAGCCCGCGCTCGACCGCTATCGCGGTCGCGAGCTGAACCCGGGCGCGGACTGCAAGACCGACAAGGAACTCGACGCGTTCGTGCGGGCCCGCGCGGAAACCGCGTTCCATCCGTCGTGCTCGTGCAAGATGGGTTACGACGACATGGCGGTGGTCGATGAAGAAGGCCGTGTGCACGGGCTGGAAGGGCTGCGTGTGGTCGATGCGTCGATCATGCCGATCATCACGACCGGCAACCTCAATGCGCCGACGATCATGATCGCGGAGAAAATCGCGGACAAGATTCGTGGCAAGCAGCCGCTCGCGCGTGTCGACGTGCCTTATTTCGTCGCGAACGGGACGATGGCGCGGAATGTCGCCAAGGCCGTGCGGCAGCCGGAGACGGTTTGACGACGGCGGCCGTGTTGCCCGGCCGCCCCAAAAGAAACGCTGCCGACGGTTCCCGTCGGCGGCGTTTTTCCTTTCCGGCTCAGCCGCTATTGACCTCCTGCCGCAACCGCTCGACATCCACGCGCTTCAGATAGTTCGTGATGTTCTGCCAGATCGGATGGAACCCGTAGCCTCCATGCTGCAGCTCGTCGAGCGCCTGCTCGCGCGTCCAGCCCTGGTACACCATCCGGTACAACGCCGACACGAGGCCGGTACGATCTGCGCCGTGCTGGCAGTGGATCAGCACCGGGCCGTCCTGGTCGGCCGTACGCAGCGCCTTCAGCGCCGCGACCATGTCTTCGTCGCGGATGTCCCAGGTGTTGATCCGGATGCGCTGCATCTTGATCTGCGTGCCGGCCAGGATGCTGTCGTCCGCGTGAAACGAACGGAAGCTGATGACCTTGCGAATGCCGAGCTTCTGCAGTTCCGGCACATCCGCGCGCGACAGCTGCGCACTGCGGTACAGCGTCGGCGTGATCCGATGCAGGTTGTTCACATGCGCATCGGTCACACCCTGCGCCCATTTGATCGGCCTCGGCCGGGCGGACACCTCGGAGGCCGGGTCCGCATGGGCCGGCTGCACGAGCCCGGCGAGCGTGACGGAGAGCGCGGCAATGAAGGCGAGTTTCATGTCGGGTCGGGGATCAGTAGAACGCGCGCTTGCGCTCGCGGGAAAGAATGAACAGCACGATCGCGGCGGCGCTCATCGTCCAGTAGTCGGTCGGTGCCACGCCGAACCAATGGATATGCCACGGCACGTTGGCCGGATTGAAACGGGCGAGACCGTAGGCCGGATTCAGCACGAACCACAGGAAATCCTCGGTCAGCCAGAACACCATGATGCACGCGACGATCCGCGCTTCGATGCGCCACGACCACCGTCCGTTGAACACGGCCGGCCAGTGAAAGAACAGCGCGACGAACGGGAACACCCACGCGTGGTAGCCGGTCATCGGCCGCCCGCCCCAGAAGATGTCGAGCAGCCAGTGATGCTCGATGCGCCACGTCGGCAGGTTGGCCGCCCAGCCCGCGCTGCCTTCGATCTGGATCTCCACGTTCGCGAAGAAATACGCGAGCAACACGACCCATGCAACGACAAACAGCGTATGGCGCGTCGGCACGAAGCGCGCGCCGCTCATGCGGCGGGCTCCAGGCCCAGCACGCGATCGAGCACGAAGCGGCCGGCGAGCGGCCGGCCGAGCGGCGCGAGGCGGCGGCGCATGTCGGCGAGACGCTCCGGCGCCTGCAGCAGCGCGCGGATCCGGTAGACGAGCGCGTCATCGTCGATCGCCTTCAGCGCGACACCCTGTTCAAGCAGGAAATCCGCATTGCGCTCTTCCTGGCCCGGAATCGGCGAGTTGACGATCATCGGCAACTGCATCGCGAGACATTCGGACGTCGTCAGGCCGCCCGGCTTCGTGATGACGAGGTCGGCGCAGGCCATCAGGCGCTCGACCTGCTGCGTGAAGCCCTGCGGAAACAACCGGCCCGGATGTTGCGCGGCCAGTTCCTGCAACGATGCCAGCATCGCCTGGTTCTTGCCGGCCAGCGCGATCAGCTGGAAGTCGGCGTCCATCCCGAGCAGGCGCGCCGCCAGCACGTCGAGCCCGCCGAGGCCCGCGCCACCGGACATCATCAGGAAGGTCGGGCGCGCGGGATCGAGGCCGTACTCGGCCGCGCAGGCCGCGCGATCGAGCGGCTGGCCGAACGCCGGCATGATCGGGATGCCGCTGACGTGCACCGTTTCAGGCGCCATGCCGCGGGCATGCATGCGCCACGCGATCTCGTCGTTGGCCGCGAAATAACCGCGCATGTTCGGCACGACCCACATGCTGTGCAGGTCGAAATCGGTGACCTGCACCCACACCGGCGTGTCGATGCGCTCCTTGCGGATCTCGCGCGACAGCAGTTCGGCCGGCAGGAAGTGCGTGCAGATGATCGCGTCCGGGCGCTGGCGTTCGATCTCCGCGAGCAGCGGCCGGCAATTGAGCCGCTCGATCGCGCGCCGGATCTTCTGCGACGGGGCGGCGGGATCGACTTCGTCCGTCTTCTGGTACAGGTAGCCCCACAGCGCCGGCTGGCTGCTGACGAGCTTGATGTAGAGATCGGTGTACAGCTTGCGGAAGCCGGTGGACACGAAATCCATCACGTCCAGGTGGGTGGCTTCGATGCCGGCGGGATGGTGGTCGGCGAATGCGCGGATCGCTTCGGCCGCTCGGGTATGGCCGGCGCCAGCGCTGACGCTCAGGAGGAGGATTTTCTTGTTTTGCTTTGACATCTGACTGACCGTTTCGATGAAGGTGGTCGGAACGCGGGTTCGCGGCGGCGCTCTCACGCGGCGGCTGTTTGCGTCCGGCTTACAGCAAGCTTGGCAGATCTTCGGCGACGCGGGCGGGCAGTGACGTCGAAGCGGTCGCCGGCATCGTTTGCGGAATCATACTGCGTTCGGGCGATGGCGCCGGAATCGGGGGGCGCAGGCGGGATGGATGGTGCGGTGTGCGGTGTGCGGTGTGCGGTGTGCGGTGTGCGGTGTGCGGTGTGCGGTGTGCGGTGTGCGGTGTGCGGTGTGCGGTGTGCGGTGTGCGGTGTGCGGTGTGCGGCCAGTGTGGACTGGTGATGGCATGACGGCTCGGCGCGCTGCCGCCCGATGCCCGTTCGCGTGAGCGAACGGGGTCCGGCATGGCGCGCGAATCAGGATGCGCGTACGCGAATCCTTTGGCATCCTTGCGGATTACTTCGAAAGAGGCTTCGGAAAAGCTGGCGCGTCAGCCAGCCTTGCCCCCTTGCTCGTGGAATCAGGGCGCTACACCGGCCGGCTTGCGCATCCGCTTCCCGCGGACGATCGGATTCCATCGCGATGTCAGGCTCATTGCGCCGCGCAGGCGGTCGAATGCGATGTCCTCCTTCGGCCCGAAGCGATTGACCGCCGGCCACGCGAGCACGTGATCGAGGCATGCCTGCCACTCATCGCCATGAAAACGGCGACCGATTTCCCGCACGGCGTCAGGCGCTGCGATCGCGATACCCGCCAGCAGGTAGTAAGCCCAAAAGCTGCCCGTGCCGACGAGTCGATCCAGCCTGCACACGGACAACGCCGCGAGCACCCCGTCCACCGACGCCAGATCGGCGCGATGCGTGCGGATCGCCCGCGCAACGAGGTTGTGCTGACCGCCATACGCGGCGACGGAGGCCCCGTCGCCGGCAGCGAGCACGGCCGAGAACGTCACGAGCGCAGCCATCTCGTCGATACGCGATGCATCGTCGCGCGGCCCGCATACACGTAGCACGATCGCGTCGATGACGGCGCCCGGCAGGGTCGACATTTCTCCGCTCGCCGCCGCGATGACGGCGAGCCTGTCTCTCGGGTGCTTCGCAGGCAGCGTGTCGCCCTGCGCGCCCGTCTCGTGTGCAGTGCATGCGCCGGCATCCCCCCCGCTGCATTCGAGACCGCCGGCAATCCGCTCGAGTGCGGCCCAGCCGACATCGGGATCGTCGAATGCGCACGCATCGATCACGCCGTGCGCGGTGTCGAACGCGGCACGCGATCCGGGGCAGCAGCGTTCGGCTTCGGCGAGTTGCCGTATCGAAGGCACATGCGAGCATGCGCCGCGCGGGTCGGTCAGGTCGCATTCGCAGGCGCCGCCGTCCGATGCGATCCACGGCGCGAGCCCGTGAAGCACGGCCGTTGCGCCACGCGACAGATTCGCGCCTGTTCGCATGCGTATCGCCTGCGACGCGGCGACGGTCGTGTCGCCACTGTCAGCCGCCATCGCTACACAAGCGGCAGCGTCGAGATATTCGATCAGGTACTGCAGCCACGCGGCCGTGCGCAGCCGGTCAGGCGTCGCGCCGCGCGCATCTCCATACTTTGCTGGATCGGTAAGCATGGGTCTTCCGGGATAGTTCTGGCCAATTTGGAATAGTGGTAATTCAGTCGAATCGGATGGCGCGGTACGCCGTACCGATCCTGCAACGCCACACGCATCGGATCGCGATACGTGCGGCCAGCCTGTCGTCACGCTGATACGGAAGACGGCTCGAGCGCATCGACGAAGCGGCAACCCGCGTACATCCCGCACGGCCTTCGTGACCAGCGAGTTCCCCGCTTCGACTCTCGACGCTTACTGCACGTGGAACTTCGGCGACGTCGCGAGCCAGCCGTTCACCGTGCAATCCGGCGTCAGCACGGCGTTGTTGAGCGTCACGCGCGAGTCCGGATCACTCCACGCCGTCGTGACCTTGCTCGGTCCACAAGTACCGAGCACCCGCATGTCCAGCTTCACGTTGTTGATCGACACTTGCGTCGTGCTGTCCACGTTTCCCGTCCATGGCGCCGCACTGCTCGCGCTACCGGTGAACAACACGCACAATGTGCCGCCGGTGAACTGGGTCGACGTGATGTTGACGATGCCGGCCGGCGTGACGGTGCCGTTGACCGTCGTCGTACAGTTGATCGGACTGAACGCGCCCTTCTGGAGCGATGTGAGCCCCGACGCGGAAAACGGTTCGCCATTGGGATTCATCGGCAGGCCGTCAGCACGCGAAACGGTCACCGCGAATGCGGGCGCAGCCGAAACCGCGGTGAATGCCACAGCCGCGACAAGCGACGTGATTCGACGAATTTTCATCTGTGAGGCCCTCTCTCTCGATGTATGGCGGCCTGCCCCGAATCGCGGCCGCTCTGCCGAATGAATCCGGCCGCCGCGCCCATGCACGCGACGGCACGAACCCATCGAAACCGCGAATACCCGCCGCACCTGTCGCACGACCCTCGCGCGCGGCGGGTACCCGCTTCGATCCGCGACGCTTACTGCACGTGGAACTTCGGCGACGTCAGCACCGTGCCGCCCACCGTGCAATCCGGCGTCAGCGTGGCGTTATTGAACGTCAGCGAAGAGTTCGTATCGCTCCACGTCGTGACAACCTTGCTCGGCCCGCAGGTGCCGAGCAGCGTGACGTTCACCTTCACGTTGTTGATCGACAATTGCGTCGTGCTGTCGGCCTGCCCCGTCCACGGCGACGTACTGCTCGCGCTGCCGTTGATCAGCGAGCATGTCGCGCCGCCCGAGAACGTCGTCGACGTGATGTTGACGATGCCGGTCGACGTGATCGTGCCGTTGAACGTCGCGGTACAGCCTGCGCTGATCGCGCCCTTGCTGAGGTTCGTGAGCCCGGTCGCCGAGAACGGCTCGCCATTCGGGTTCATCGGCTGACCATCAGCCCGCGAAACTGTGACTGCGAAAGCAGGCGCGGCCGAAACCGCGGTGAAAGCCACTGCAGCAACAAGCGATACGATTTTGCGAATGCTCATTTGAACTGCCCCCTCTCTTCACAAATGGCGGCACGCCGCCAGGAACGCGACCGCCCGGCCGGATCGTTCCGGCCCGACGGTCGCAGGAAGCCGCCGGTGCGCGTCATGCGCGCCGGACGGCTCAGAACTTGTAGGAAATCCCGACGAACGTGATCAGCGGATCCGCCTTCAACCGTGTGCGCGTGGTGGCGAGCGTCGAACCGTCGGCCGCCTTGATCACGAGCGACGAGTAGGTCTTCAGCGGCATGTACGTCAGCGTCGCCGTCAGCCCCCAGTGCTTGTCGATCGCGTAGCTCGCGCCCACGTTGTAGACCGGCGTGAACGACGACGACGCCTTGCCCTCGACCGACGTCGGCCCTGGCTTGCCGGCGCCCGCCGCGAGCACGCTGCCGAGGTTTTCGTTGATGTCTTTCGCGAAGTTGCCGTTCAGTTCGATGTTGCTGAACCAGCTGTAGGCCACACCGATCCCGACGAACGGGCGGAACTTCGCCGTCGGCGAATTGAAGTAGTACTGCAGAATGATCGTCGGGCTCCACTGCCTTGCGTTCTTCACGGCTGGCTGGTTGGCCGGGTTGTCCATGTTGACGCTGCCCAGCGCGCCGGACGGCCCGGGCGGCCTGATCGTGCCGTGCCCGGTCAGCGTGAACTCCGGCGGCACGCCGAGCACCGACGTCACCGCGATGTGGTCGGTGAAGAAGTGCGTGAGCGTCAGGCCGACCGTATCGGCGTTGTTGACAGTCAGGCTCGTGCCGGGCGACGTGAACGACCCGGGCAGGCGCAGCGGCCCGTTGATCGGCATGCCGGCGAGATTCGTCGTGAGCCCGTTGGTCGAATCCTGCGGCATGATGTGCAACCAGCCCAGCGTCGCGACGTTGTCGCCCGCCTGCTGGGCCGATGCGAGCGTCGATATGCCTGCGACGACACCCGCGACAATCAGCTTCTTCATGAAGTCTCCTTCTCGTTCTGTCCGGGCGCCGCGCCCCTTCGCGCGGCGCCGCCGTGTCTCCATCCGGGCTTGCGTCACTGCACGAAGGCGCCGACCGTGAAGTACGGATTGCTCGTATCGTTCATGTCGAGGAACCCGAACACGCCGCCGGTGAACACGAACTTGCCGGTCGCCGGCCCCGATGTCGCATCCGCATGCACGGTCGTGACGACACCCGGCACCTTCTGCGTGAAATCGAGGTTCAGTGCGCGCGTGAGCGCGGCCTGCGACGCGTTGAACGGATCGAGCAGCGTGGCCTGCGCGCCGACGAGCGCGGTCGCGCGGTAGTTGAACGCGCTGTCGACACCCGTGTACTCGCCGTTCTGCGAGCCTTGCGTGATCGCCGTCTGCGGGCTCAGGAACGAGATGCCCGATTCGTCGTCCGCGCTCGGCGAGCCCTGCGTCAGGTCCGCATTCGCCGCGCCGGTGCGGATGAAGATCGGCACGAGCTGGTTGCGCAGCTTGCCGACGATCAGGATTCCCTTGCCGGCCTTCGCGGGATCGACCGCCGCGAGCGTCGGCGGAATCTGCGGCAGGTAGTTGAGCGACTGGAACGCCGGCGCATCCGGACGCAGCGTGAACGGCTGGTTCACGGTCGCGCTCGACGCGAGCGGCTGCCCGCCGTTCTTCTTGCCGAAGTTGTCGGTCTCGACGTAGCTGCCGTCCGCGTTGATCGTCACCTGCTGGTCGAGCGCCACCGGCTGGAAGCTTTGCGACGGCACCTGGTGGTAGCCGAGCTGGTTGTACTTGCCGGCGATCTTCGTCAGGTCGGTTTCCAGCGACGAGAAGCTGATGAACGGGTAGTACGGGAACGTCGTCTTCGGGATCTTGCCGACGCCGATCACGCCGTCGAACTGGATCGTCGCGCCGGGGATCGCGCCGCCCAGCACGCCTTCGCCGAGGAACAGCCGCGCGGGGCGGCTCGGGTCGAGGCTCGCGTTCTGCATCCGGAACGTGCACTGGTTCAGCTTCACCGTCGGCAGCCCCGTCTCGTCGGCCAGCGTGCCGTCGACCACATTGGCGGGCGCAGTATCGCGCGTCGGCTGCACGGTGCCCGTCGTGGCCGGCACCGGCGATGCGAGGTAGGTCATCCGGTACGTCATCTTCGTCGTGTCGAGCTGCACTTTCACCAGCTCACCCGATCCCGAGCCGCCGATGAACACCGTGTTGTAGTCGATCGTCTGCGGGCACAGCCGGACCACCGGCGCGGGCGGCGGGTCGCCGTCTCCGCCGCACGCAGCCAGCACGGGCGCGAGCGATGCCGCGGCCATCCATTGCTTCAAATTCATAGGAATCCTCTTGAAATTCGATTCGCCGGCGGCGACGCATGCGCCGCCGGTGTTACGTGTTCAATACAGGGTTACTGGACGAACGCGCCGACCGTGAAGAACGGGTTGACCTGGCTGTTGTTGACGACCATCGCGTAGACATTGCCGGCCGTCACGAGCCAGCCCGTGTCGCCCTTCTTGAAGATCGCCACGTTGCCGCTCGCGCCCTTCGCGTTGAAGTCCTGCGTGGCCGTGACCTTGATCTTGCCGGGCGTCGCCTGCGTGTAGTCGAGCCCGAACTGCGAGGTCACCCCCGACGTCTGCGGATCGATGAACGCCGCGGTACTGCCCTGGAACAGCGTGGACGTATAGTTCGCGGCCATCGTCGAGACGGCCGTGCCGTCATCGCAACTGCCTGCTACCGAATAGAAGGTGTTATTGGTGAAGACGCCGGGCAGGTCTGGGTGCGGCATGTTCGGGTTGAAGCTCGGCCCCGGCGACGTCACCTTGTTCGCCTGACCGCTGGATGTCACAACGCCGCATGCGGATGCGCTGGTCGCACCGATATATCCCCCCTTCAGGGAGTTCGCGGCAATCGCTTTCGTCGACGCCAGCATCGAGATGCCGACTTCGGCATCGGCGACCGATGCGAACAGATTGACCGTATCGACGTGCGTATAGCCGACACGAATCACGATCGGCACAAGTACGCCGTTCAGCCTGCCGACGATCATGATGCCTTTCGCCTGACTCGGTGCAATGATCAGCGTCGAGCCCTGCCCCGCGATCGGATACCCCTGCCCCACCGGATTGCTCACGAATACATTGTCTGCCGATCCGTCCGCGTTCTTGCGCTGCGCCCACGGCGTCCCGGTCGTCTGACACGAGTAGTCGCTGCCCTGCGTGATAGAACACGAACCGTCCGCATTGAACGTCTGATTCCAGTTGACGACGTCGGGCTCCCAGCCGACCGGCCCGGTCGGGCTCTGACCATCACCGCCGATCGGCGACAGATGGATGCCGACCTCGTTGTAGTTGCCCGCCACTTTCGTGAAGTCGGTTTCGGTGTCGGTGAAGCCGATGAACGGATAGAAATCGAAGGTGCGCGACGGTACGACGCCGAGCGTGATGCCCGGGAGCAGCGGGATACCGGCGAACGCAATCGTCGCCCCCGGAATCCCGCCGCCCACCACGCCATTGCCGACGAACAGCATCGGCGGATCCGCACGGTTGATCGTCACCGAATACGCGCCGTCGCTCGTCGCGCCGCTGTCGAGCACGAACGCACAGCGGTTCTGCTCGGCGGTCGGGAGCGTGGTCGGATGATGGAACGCGCCGCTGATCGTCAGGCCTGCGCGCGTATTGTTGACCTGCCCCGCCGACGTCGGCACCGACGATTCGATGAACTGCATCTGGTAGGTCATCTTCGTCGTGTCGAACTTCACCTTCACGTACTCGCCGCTGCCTGCGCCACCCGTGTACGTCGTCGTGTAGTCGAGCGCGTCCGGGCACAGCTTCGTGACGACGGGCGGCGTCGTGACGGAACCGCTCGGCCCGCACGCGCTCCCCGAGCACTGCGGCACGTTGATCGGCCCCGGATCGTCACCGCCGCCGCAACCGGCGACGAACGGCAAAGCGATTACCGCGCACGACAGGATCGCTTTCCGCCATTCAGGAATGCAAATCATCAACCCCTCCTTTTCGGGTACGACAAGTCTCGTCCGGACAGGCTGCATGGCCCGCCGGTTGGTATCGCGCCGCCGCACGAACGCGCGGCGCATGACGGTGTGCGCCAGGTTGCCGCGATGCCGGTCAGGCAAATGCGGCACGCGCCGCGGCGGCAGGCAAGCGCTCTCCCGCGGCGCCGTCATGCGGCACGGCGCCGTGAGAACAATCGAAACGGGATGTGGTTCGCCGCTACACGGCGATATGACAACGCAGGTACGCGACCTGCATCGCGCCTGCGTTCAGCGAAAAAACGGGAAACGGCAGTCCGACTGGCCCCGCGGATAGGCGTCTCATCAATTGGTCTCCATCCGTACGCTTGATTCGTTATCGTGATGCGTCGTTTGACGAGACTATGATCGGACGATTCCTACAAGTAAATGGATGCAGAGTTCCAAACGGCCGAAACCGCGCAATCGCAGTGCGTGCCGGGGATTTGACAGATTTTCAAACAGCCTTCAATTTATTTGCTCAGACAAATACATGGCCCGTATAACACGCGTTTGAATAACCATGGCCGATCCGCGCTCTGCCTTGCCTGCCGGCCCTCGACGATCCGCCTGCATGCTGCAGCGCAACCTTATACGTCGACGATCGCGAGCGTGCCGTGGCTGCCCGGCAGCACCGCGTGAGGCGTGCCGGCAAGCGCCAGGTACATTTGCCCGGCCTCGACGACGACCGTCTCGCCCCCGACCTCGAGCATCATCCGGCCGTCGAGCACCAGCAGCCCCTCGTTGTAGTCGTGCACTTCCGCTTCATAAGCCTGCGCATCCATGCGCAGCACCTTGATCCTGGCCGGCCCGACCTCGCCGACGATCGTGGATTTCCACGCGACGGCCTGCGCGGCCGCCACGGATTTGAAATCGATCAAAGACATGCGCTCCGCTCCGTAAACGATGAAAGGAACGCATTATCGCGAGCGCGGCGCGCGCCGTCCCGGTACGGCGCGACGGGCTTCGGGCGGCACAGTCGGCCGGACGGCCGCGCCGCCGCCGGACGGACACGCGATCGCATCCCCGTTCGCATAAAACGGCACGCATTGTTCAAACACCGCAAATAAAGCGCCGCGTTATTGGCCGATGCGCCGTCAATTCGCGCCAATCCAGCGCCGGCAATGCTCGCCCTTTCCACGAGAATGCATTTCCATCTGTCGATTGCTAATATGGCGATCCCGCGATCCCGCACCACAACGCCGTTCGACATGACGCCCGTTCGCCATGCCGTCCCCGGTCCCGGCCGCTTCGCAGCGGCGGCGGCACCGGGCACGCGCGGCGCACACCGTTGCGCCGGCCGGCCGTGCCATCCGTGAGCATGCAACCGATCCTTTCCGTCTCCGACCTCTCCAAGACTTACGCGTCCGGCTTCCAGGCGCTGAAGCACGTGACCCTCGACATCCGCCCCGGCGAGATCTTCGCGTTGCTCGGGCCGAACGGCGCCGGCAAGACGACGCTGATCGGCTCGATCTGCGGCATCGTCACGCCGACCTCAGGCCGCGTGACGGTCGGCGGCCACGACATCCGCGATCACTACCGCGCGGCCCGCGAAATGATCGGCCTCGTGCCGCAGGAGCTGACGACCGACGCGTTCGAAACCGTCTGGGCGACCGTGTCGTTCAGCCGCGGCCTGTTCGGCAAGGCGCCCGATCCCGCGCATATCGAGAAGACGCTGAGGGCGCTGTCGCTGTGGGACAAGCGCGACAACAAGCTGATGACGCTGTCGGGCGGCATGAAGCGCCGCGTGATGATCGCGAAGGCGCTGTCGCACGAGCCGCGCATCCTGTTCCTCGACGAGCCGACGGCCGGCGTCGACGTCGAGCTGCGCCGCGACATGTGGAAGCTCGTCGATTCGCTGCGCGAAAGCGGCGTGACGATCCTGCTGACCACGCACTACATCGAGGAAGCCGAGGAAATGGCCGACCGGATCGGCATCATCCTCGGCGGCGAGCTCGTGCTCGTCGAGGAGAAGCGCGAGCTGATGCGCAAGCTCGGCAAGAAGCAGCTCACCGTGCAGCTCGAGCACCCGCTCGCGGACGTGCCGCCCGCGCTCGCGCCGTTCGGCCTCGAACGCGCGGACGACGGCGCAGCGCTCGTCTACACGTACGACTCGCAGCGCGACGATGCGAGCATCGCGACGCTGATCAACGCGCTCGGCTCGGCCGGCATCGGCTTTCGCGACCTGCATACGACGCAGAGCTCGCTCGAGGACATTTTCGTCAGCCTGATCGACAACCGCCGCAACGGCGTGCAGCAAGGAGCCTGACGCATGAACCTGCATGGAATCCGCGCGATCTACCGCGCCGAAATGGCCCGCACGCGCCGCACGCTGATGCAGAGCATCATCGCGCCGGTGATCTCGACGTCGCTGTATTTCGTCGTGTTCGGCTCCGCGATCGGCTCGCGCATCAGCGACGTGAACGGCATCGGCTACGGCTCGTTCATCGTGCCGGGGCTCGTGATGCTGTCGCTGCTGTCGCAGAGCATCTCGAACGCATCGTTCGGCATCTACTTCCCGCGCTTCACGGGCACGATCTACGAGATCCTCTCCGCGCCCGTGTCGTACTGGGAGATCGTGATCGCGTACGTGGGCGCGGCCGCGTCGAAGTCGATCCTGCTCGGCGTGATCATCCTCGCCACGGCCGGCCTGTTCGTGCCGCTGCACATCCTGCATCCGTTCTGGATGGTGCTGTTCCTCGTGCTGACGGCGGTCACGTTCAGCCTGTTCGGCTTCGTGATCGGCATCTGGGCCGACAGCTTCGAGAAGCTGCAGCTCGTGCCGCTCCTGATCATCACGCCGCTCACGTTCCTCGGCGGCAGCTTCTACTCGGTCGACATGCTGCCGCCCGCGTGGCGCGTCATCACGCTGTTCAACCCGATCGTCTACCTGGTCAGCGGCTTCCGCTGGTCGTTCTACGGGCTCGCCGACGTGCACGTGTGGATCAGCCTCGCCGCGACCGGGCTGTTCCTCGTGATCCTGCTGGCGATCGTCGCGTGGATGTTCCGCACCGGCTACAAGCTGAAGAACTGATGCAAAGCGGCCGCACCCCGCGCCGCCGCCGATGACGCATTTGGGCAAGCAGGCGGCGTTTTTCCTCTGATGCGGCATTTTGTGGTCGCGTCTACTGAAGACGAAGCATCGGGGCCGCGAAGCACGCGCTTCGCGGCCCCTTTTCATTTCAGAGGACGCCATGCCCGCCGCCACCGCTCCCGCCTCCGCCGCCGCCCGGCTCGAACGCCTGCCGTTCTCCGGCTATCACAAGCGGATCTTCTTCATCATCGCGATCGCGTTCTTCTTCGACTCGGTCGACCTCGGCACGATGACGTTCGTGCTCGGCTCGATCCGCAAGGAATTCGGCCTGTCGACGGCGGCCGCCGGCCTCGTCGCGAGCGCGAGCTTCTTCGGGATGGTGCTCGGCGCGGCCGTCGCCGGCCTGCTCGCCGACCGCTTCGGCCGCCGGCCGGTATTCCAGTGGAGCATGGTGCTGTGGGGCGCGGCCTCCTACCTGTGCTCGACCGCGCAGAGCGTCGACGCGCTGATCGTCTACCGCGTGCTGCTCGGGATCGGGATGGGGATGGAATTCCCGGTCGCGCAAACATTGCTGTCCGAATTCGTGCCGACCGAGAAGCGCGGCCGCCTGATCGCGCTGATGGACGGCTTCTGGCCGCTCGGCTTCATCACGGCCGGCATCGTCGCGTATTTCGTGCTGCCGCAGTTCGGCTGGCGCACGGTGTTCGCGCTGCTCGCGATTCCCGCCGTGTTCGTGCTCGTCGTGCGCCGGATCGTGCCCGAATCGCCGCGCTGGCTCGAGCATGCGGGCCGGCACGCGGAAGCCGACACGGTGATGCACACGATCGAGGCGAAGGTGATGCGCTCGGCCGGCGTCACGACGCTGCCGCCGCCGTCGCGGCTTGCGGAACCGGTCGTGGCACGCGGCCACGGCGCGCTGCGCGAGATCTGGAGCGGCGTGTATCGTCGCCGCACGGTGATGGTGTGGCTGCTGTGGTTCTTCGCGCTGCTCGGCTTCTACGGCCTCACGTCGTGGCTCGGCGCGCTGCTGCAGCAGGCCGGCTTCGAGGTCACGAAATCGGTGTTCTACACGGTGCTGATCTCGCTCGGCGGCGTGCCGGGCTTCCTGTGCGCCGCGTGGCTCGTCGAACGCTGGGGGCGCAAGCCGACCTGCATCGCGTCGCTGATCGGCGGCGGTGCGATGGCATACGCATACGGCCAGAGCGCGCTGTACGGCGGCAGCACGACGCTGCTGATCGTCACCGGCCTCGCGATGCAGTTCTTCCTGTTCGGGATGTGGGCCGCGCTGTACACGTACACGCCCGAACTGTACGGCACCGGTGCGCGGGCGACGGGGTCGGGCTTCGCATCGGCGATCGGGCGCGTCGGCTCGCTGATCGGGCCTTACGTGGTCGGCGTCGTGCTGCCGGTGTTCGGCCAGGGCGGCGTGTTCACGCTCGGCGCGCTGTCGTTCGTCGCGGCGGCCATTGCGGTGTGGACGCTCGGCATCGAGACGAAGGGGCTCGCGCTGGAACAGCTCGCGGCAGGCGACGAAGCGGGCGGCGGCGGCCGGTATGCGGCAGCGGCCGACAAGATGTCCTGAGCGCCGCATCGACGACCCGGGCATGCTTTCCGGCCGGCATGGCGTTCAGCGCCGTGCCGGCTGCTGCGTGAACTGACAGGATTCGCGCCTGGCGCGGCGCTGCTAGACTGCGTCGAGGCACCGCGTCGCGCGCCCCTGGTGCATCGCGGCGCGCGCGATCGGCGTGCCCCGCCCCCACTGCCCGTGCAAGGACCGCCTCGATGGACACCGCCCGTATCGAAGAAATCCGCAGCGGCCTGTTTCGCGCAACGACCTACATCGACAAGCTGAAGCTCGGCTTCAGCCAGTTCTTTGTCCGGTCGCCCGATGGCGACGTCGTCTGCATCGAAACGGGCACGCGTTCCAACTTTCCGCAACTGAGCGCGAGCCTCGCGACCGTCGGCATCGCGCCGTCGATGGTGAACAGCGTGGTCGTCCCGCATTTCGAAGTCGACGAGATGGGCGCACTGCCCGACTTCCTCGCGGCCAATCCGGCGCTCGTCGCGTATGCGCATCCGATCTGCACGCACGGGCTGGCCGATATCTTCGGCGTGCGCGCGAAGCCGCTGAAGGACGGCGAGCCGACGACGATCTCCGGCGTCGACGTCGTGCCGATCTTCACGAAGCATGTCCATCAATGGGATGCGCTCGTCGTGTATCTGCCGGCGTACAAGGCGCTGCTGTCGTCGGACATCCTGATGCGCTTCGGCGACGAAGCCGCCGACGACCCGCTGCCGGCCATCCTCGATTCGATCCGGCGCTCGGACTACCTGCCGTCGCTCGCACACTTGGCGAGCGCGCTGCGCCGGATCCAGGCGCTCGATCTCGACGTCATCCTGCCGATGCACGGCCCGGCCATCACACACGACATCCCGCGCGTGCTCACCGGCGCGATCGCGCATTGCGAGGCCGCCGCCACGTAAGCCGTGGTGGCGGCAACCCGGACGACGGTCCGGCAGGTTGTTCCGGTCAGGCGCCGGCGACGACGAACTCTTCGGCCGCCTTGCGCTGAACCGCGGCCATCACCGCCAGTTCGCGCTTGCTGCGCGCATCGCCGGACACGACACCCGTCGCGTTCTTCGCCTTCGCGCCCAGCGGGAAAAAGACAAACGACGCGCCGGCCGGGGCCGCCGGTTCCGCGCGCAGGCGTTTGTTCAGGATTTTCAGGTACTTCTTCTTCGACACTTCCTTAGCAGCCATGGCACCCTCCGCGTGAACGTGGTGAGGACCAGCATAACAGTTTTGGCAAAGGGCTCCGCCGCATCGCCCGCCGGTGCGTGCGTCCCCGAATATTCGTCGGGCCAGATGTCGATTCGCGTCGCCGTCGCGCGTCGTGTTGTCGTAACCGATCGTTTTGCCGTCGGCACGGCCGGCGGCGCCCCCTCATTCCTTTCAAGGAGATACGACCATGCGCGTCCTGGTAATCGTCAAGGCCACCGCCGATTCCGAATCCGGCCGGATGCCCGACCCCGAAATGATCGCCGCGATGGGCCGGTTCAACGAAGAACTGGCGCAAGCCGGCATCCTGCTCGCCGCCGACGGGCTGCACCCGAGCATGCGAGGCAAGCGTGTGCACTTTGCCGGCAGGAACCGCACCGTCATCGACGGCCCGTTCGCGGAAACGAAGGAACTCGTCGCCGGCTTCTGGCTGTGGCAGGTGAAATCGATGGAGGAAGCAGTCGAATGGGTGAAGCGCTGCCCGAACCCGATGCCCGGCGACTCCGACATCGAGATCCGCCCGCTGTTCGAGGCCGAGGATTTCAGCCCGGCATTCACGGCCGAGTTGCAGGAACTGAAAGCGCAGCAGAGTGCGCAAGCCGAGGCGGGGAAGCACGCGTAAGCCGGGCGGCGTCAGGCGGTCTTGCATGACCGCCGGGCGCCGGCAACGCTTGCTGCAGCGCATCGCGCTCATCCCGCCGTTGACGCTACCGGCCGAGTAACGTATCGTTTTGAGACGTTACTCGGCCGTTTCTTTCCATCATGCATTCCCGTTTCGACCGCTTCCGCACCACCGCGCTCGGCGCCCAGCTCGAAGCACTGATCGCTCAACCCGAGCGCTACGTCGAATTCGCGGCACTGTCACGCGTGGGCGTCGCCGCGATCGGCGCGATCCAGCACGAGATCGCGCTGAAATTCCCCGAAATCGAAACCGACACGACGGCCCGCCAGTTCTGCGGCGCGATGGTCGCGGACGTCATGCGTCGCCACGGCCACGACGTCGTGCAGGCGCGCGGGCGGCTCGGCGGCACGCTGTTCAGTTACGGCGCGGTGTTCAGCGCGCATCCGCAGTTGTTGCCGTTCGCCGGTGTCGTCGCCGCGCTGGCGCAACTGCCCGATCGGCTCGCCGCGTATGCGGCGCACGTGCCGGCCGCACTGCGGACGCGCCGCCCCGACGGCACGGGCTTCTCGCTCGTCGAGCATGCGTGCCACCTGCGGGATCTCGACGCGGTATTCGCCGAACGCATCGACGCCGTACGCACCCTCGACCTGCCGGTGATCGCCTCCGTCGACGGCACCGCACTCGCCGCGCAACGCGACTATCTCGCGCAGCCGCTCGACGCGGCGGTCGCGGCATTCCGCACGGGTCGCGCGGCGCTGTGCACCGTCGCCGCCGCGCTCGATCCCGCGCAGCTCGCACGCTGCGGGCTGCGCGACGGCATCCGCCGCATGTCGCTCGACGAACTCGTGCGCGAACTGCTCGACCACGACCGCACGCACGTGCTCGAACTCGACGAACTGCTCGCCGAACTCGCGTTGCCGCCCCTTCCTTGCCCGCCCGCCCCATGACCCAGCCCACGCCCGTCGTCTTCATTCACGGTTTCATCGGCACGCTCGACGTGCGCGGATGGAACGGCCCGCATCTCGCGCCCGACCTGCTCGGTTACGGCGCATATCGCGCGGTGCCGTTCGACGCGATTTCGCTCACAGCTCAGGTCGAGCATGTGCGCCAAACCATCGATGCTCACTTCGGCGCGCAACCGGTCGATGTCGTCGGCCACTCGGTCGGTGGCGCGATCGCGATGCTGTTCGCGCATGCGCACCCGGAACGCGTACGGCGGATCGTCAACGTCGAAGGCAACTTCACGCTCGACGATGCGTTCTGGTCGGCGTCGGTCGGCCGCATGACGCCCGGCGAGGCCGACGCGATGCTCGACGGGCTGCGCGCCGATCCGCTCGGCTGGCTGCGCGGCGCGATCGACGCGCCGTCGCCGGGCCAGCTCGACGACGCCCGCCGCTGGCTTGCGCATCAGCCTGCATCGACGCTGCGCGCGATGGGCCGCGCCGTCGTCGCGACGACGGGCGAACCCGGCTACCTGCAGGCGCTCGCGCAAGTGTTCGAGCGTCATCCCGTCCGGCTCGTCGCCGGCGAACGCTCGCGCGCGAGCTGGCACGTGCCCGACTGGGCGCTCGCGCGCTGCGCCGGCTTCGACACGATCGCAGGCTGCGGGCACTTGATTCCGGCCGAGCGGCCGGATGCGTTTCGCGATGCAATCGGGCGCATCCTGGGCGCAGCAGGCATCTCCGGTCGTCAGGCGGGGAAAATGCCGAAACCGTATGATTCGCCGAAATTTGGTTGAAAGGCGCGGTTGCTAGAGTCACCGGAACAGGGTTTTCCCGGCGTCCGGCGCCGGACTGGGTCGAGACATGCAACGATCGATGCACCTGGCACGTACCTTCTGGCTGCTTCTGCTGCTGGCCGTCACGAGCCCTGCCTTCGCGTTTCATGCGCGGGTCGTCGCGATTCCGAGCGCCGCGATGAGCGAGACGCTGAAGGCGACGGTCGTGCTGCCCGACGATTACGCGCGCGACAACCGCGGCAACGAGCGCTATCCGGTCGTCTATCTGCTGCACGGCTCGGGCGGCGACCATACCGACTGGACGTCGAACACGCACATCGCCGCGCTCGCCGACCGCTATCACGTGATCCTCGTGATGCCCGACGGCGGGCACGAAAGCTGGTACATCGACAGCCCGTTCGATTCGGGCAGCCGTTACGAAACCTTCATCGGCGATGAAGTCGTGTCCTACGTCGACCTGCATTTCCGTACGATCGCGACGCAGCACGCACGCGCGATCACCGGGCTCAGCATGGGCGGCTTCGGCGCACTGCGCATCGCACTCGACCGGCCCGACACGTTCGGCGCGGTCGGCAGCATCAGCGGCGCGGTCGATCCGCGCTGCTGCGCGGACGAGCCGGGCATCGACCACGTGTTCGGCGATCCCGAACGCCATTCGTCATTCTGGAACCGCAACGTGATCGTCGAAAGCGCGCGCGCGTTCGTGCGCGCCCATCTCGACCTGGCGATCGATTGCGGCCGCGACGATTCCTTCGTCGGCTCGAACCGCACGCTGCATGAGCGCCTTCTCGCGCTCGGCGTGCCGCACGACTACACGGAGCGGCCCGGCGGTCATACGTGGGATTACTGGGCGAATGCGATCCGCTACCAGATGCGGTTCTTCGCGACCTCGTTCCAGCATCGCGGTTACGCGTACCATCCCGCACCGGCTGTGCCGGAGATGACACGCGCGGGCTGACGCGTATGCCGCGCGGCCGCGCGGCACGACATCGGTGGCGTTCGCGCTCGTGCGGGTCATGAAGAACCGCATCGTCGGCTCGACGATCGCGCGGCCGCGCACCGAAGCGCATCGGGACAGGGACAGCGACATCGATACGCTGACGCTCGGACTCGGCCCGGACGACGAACGGTTCGCCGGTTCGCTCGTGCCGCTCGGGCACACATCGACGCACGGGTATACCGATCCCGGCTATCCGGTCGAAGGCCGCAAGGTCTGAAATCTGAACGGGACGAATGAGATGCCGGGCTGCCCTGCCCGGCATGAAGAGGCATGCGCGTCACTCGACGCGCGGACACGTGGAAGCGGCGGAATCAGCTGTCGTGCGCAGTGGTATCGGCGCCGACCACGCGATCGAAGAACTCCTGCGCACGCGCCAGCTCGGCGAGCGCGCGATCGAGGCGCGACATCGCGCGCGCGTATTCGGCCGACGAACCGTCGTCGTCGCTTTCGCCGCGCACGGCGCGAAAGGCCTGATCGACGTTGCGCGTTGCTTCGACGAAGCGTTGCGCGGCCCGGGCTTCCCGCGAACAGATGTGGGTCGACATCGACACTTCTCCCTCAGGGTTGCAGTGTGAAGCACGCCGACGCCCCGTGTGCGTGGTGCGCATGTCGGCAGCGTGAACCACGACCCGTCGATCGTCGACGCATCGGCCGCCGCGCAGCGCGCTTCGAGCCGATTGTCCCTCTGCACTCGCCGCTCCGCTATGGCGAGATTGCAACAAATTCTTGCGCGACGTGCCGCGCGCGATTCGTCACGCGCGCCCGATGCGCGGATGTGCAAGGCCCGCGAACGCGGCCGCTTCGCCCGGCGACAGGTCGAACAGGTCGCCCGTGAGATCGCGCGGATGCTCGGCCGCCGGCCGGTTGCGCAAACGCGCCACGTGCGTGGGCGCCACATACGCGGCCGCCGTTTCGATCGGCGGCACGTCGAACAGATCGCGCGTGACGCCGCGCACGGCGTCCGTCGGCGAACGGCCGCGCAAGCGCGCGACGAGTTCGACGAAGCGATCGAAATCACCGGCGCGCGTCGCCTTGTTCACTTCCGCGAGATCGCGCGCCTTCAGCACGCACGGCTGGGCGAGCCGCACGAAATACGGTGCCTCGAGTTCGACCGACAGCGCGAGCGGATAGCTCTTGCCCGTCTGCTCCTTCGCTCGCCCGACGCAATCGACCACGGCCGCGCCCTGCGCGGCGCCGAGCGCCTTGCCGGTGCTCACGCTGCGCAGGTGATCGGGAAACACGCGCAATTGCGTGCCGACCGTCAGCGCGGTGGAGGACGCGCAGACCAGCGCGTAATGCTGTTCGCGGCGCCGGCCCGACGGCAAGGTCGAGCGGCTCGCGATGAAGGTATGCGGCGGCAACGGCCGCACCTGCCCGCTCGCGTCGATCCAGGCATTCCACAACAGCGCGTCCTTGCGCTCGCCCGCGCGCGGGCGCGACGCGACCGGCGAGAACAGCGCGAGCAGCGAGCCCGTGCGATGCGCGGCGATCTGTGCGCTGTTGCCGAGCGGCTGGTTGATGCCCCACAGAAAACGCCCGCCCCCGAGCCGGCGCTCCCATTCCTTGCGGAGCACGACGGTCGGCAGTTCCTCGCCGGACTCGGTACCGATCTTGGTCCAGCAGAACGTGGGTGGGAGGTGTTTCAGTGTCATCAACTTTCTCGGGATACAGCCTCGCTGGTGACAGCAAGCCCATTCAACAGCCGTAACTGTATAGGTATAATGCATCGCATGGAAGCCCCGGACCAAGATTTTCCCGTACAAGACCTGTTGCGCCGCCTGCTGGCAGATACACGCTCGTCCAGCGAAATAGCGCGACTCTCCGGGGTCAGCCAGCCGACCGTATCGCGCCTGAGGCTGTCGAACGGGCATCGGCTGCGCCGCAGTGCGCCATTCAATAAGCTATGCAATTTCTACGGCGTCGATACCGAGCCATCGCGCCGCCAATACAACGACCTGTTGCGCGACGCGATCGTCGACGCGTGGGACGGATCGGACGAGCACGGCCGCGCGCTGCTGGTCGTGATCCAGGGGTTGAAGGGATTACAGGCCAAGGCGGACGACGGATAATCGCCGGGCCGTGATGCACGGCACATGGCGCGCGACCTGCGCGCCGCCGCTGCGGGAATCGGGAAAGCCGGC
Source organism: Burkholderia sp. HAN2018 (assembly GCF_024704855.1). Classification (NCBI taxonomy): domain Bacteria; kingdom Pseudomonadati; phylum Pseudomonadota; class Betaproteobacteria; order Burkholderiales; family Burkholderiaceae; genus Burkholderia; species Burkholderia sp. HAN2018. The sequence goes on from NZ_QOBB01000051.1 coordinate 27,776, forward strand.
AAGAAGGAAAAGAAGATGCCGTGCAATACCGGGCGTGCGATCCGCCCGGCTTCAATCGAAGGGAATCGAGCGCTGTGCTGCACGCGTGCTCTCCCGCCACACGCCGACAAGGAAACCTCGAGAGCCGGTTTCAGAACACCGCCGCGAAATGACAGCGGCCGCACCGGTTCTCGGCAACGCCTGCGCTGCGCCTGCATTGCGTCAATATCTCACTCGTCGAGGATGACGAATGACTTACATAATCGTTTTCCGTTTATAAAAAACACCCTGAGAAGCGATTATCTAAACTTTTTAAACCTAATCAAAAAAAGTTTGACTCGTCGTTTTCTTTCTTGCTATCTTTCCCCGCAAGCAATATCGCCGGGAAATCGAATCCGCATCAGGAAATCAATGGCCCGACAATCAACTTCCGTTTTTATTACGTTTAAAACGAGAAGTAGCTGATTCGTAAGCCGCGGCACCCGCTCGCAACACACAGCTCCCGCTTCACCGGTCATCCCGTTCCGCTTCTGGCGGAAGAGGACGATGTCGACATCTCTCCCGATTGACCGGGACATTCGATCTCGCCCGCAGCACCTCACACGAAACACGCACACCACGTCGTCGCTCGACCATGTATTGCCCGCTTATACGGATTTCATTCATTGGATTCCTAATTAAGTGATAACGCAGCGAAACATCCGCAACAGCAGATCGAAGGGAAACAGATGGCCGGCACGCGCGCCGTTGCTGCGACGCGAGCCGGCACGATAGCAGGCCGTGCGCGGGATCGATGTTCGCGATACGCGAATCCGACACCTGGGCCGGCCTCCGATCTTGATGGTGGGAGGGGGAGGAAAACTTATGTCGCCGTGAATCACGCCGGTCGGTCCGGTCTTGCGTCAGGTTGCATGCGCCGCCCTGCCGCTACCCGCGATCCGGGTCGCGCGCTGCACCGGTTCTTCGTCGAAATCTCGGAGCTCACAATGCAGAGAACTCAGCACGTCAATCGCACACTCTCGCAACGCTTTGCCCTCGCCGCACTGCCGCTCGCGGTAGCCGCCACGCTGGCGCCGCTGCCCGCCCAGGCCGCAACCAGCTGGGTGCCGACCCGCACCGCCGCTTTCCTGCTGTCGAATGCGCCCGCCGCGGCTGCTTCGGCCGCCTCGCAGGCCCAGCCTGCGTACTCGCTCAACAGCATCGGCACGCCGGCGCTCACCGACACGCACGTCACCCCGCTCGAACTGAGCCAGCCGCTGCATGTCACCGTGGTGCTGAAGAACCGCAACACCGACCAGCTCGACGCGTTCCTGCGCGACGTCAACCAGCCGGGCAGCGCGAACTACCGCAAGTACCTGACGCCCGCGCAGTTCAAGGCGCGCTTCGCGCCGACCGACGACCAGGTCGCGGCCGTCGTGGCCCACCTGAAGGCAAACGGCTTCAGCAACGTCACGGTGTCGGAGAACAACACGCTGGTCTCCGCCGACGGCAACGCGACCAACGCACAAAACGGCTTCCATGCGAGCATCAAGCGCTTCAACTATCGCGGCAAGCCGGTCTTCGCGAACGATTCGGCCGCGTTGATCCCGGCGTCGCTCGGCCCGGTCGTCGATGCGGTGCTCGGCCTGCAGAACGCCGCGGTGCCGCACCGCCTGCTCCACCGCTTCGCGCCGGCCGCCGCCATCGAGCCGAACAAGATCGCGAAGAACGCGGCCGCCGCGTCGCAACAGGTCGGCCACCAGCCGACCGATTTCGCGAAGATCTACGATGCGAGCGGCCTGCCCGCCGCGACCAACACCACGGTGGGCATCATCACCTGGGGAGACATGACCCAGACCATTGCCGACCTGAACACCTTCACGCGGAATGCCGGCCTGCCGACCGTCAACACGGCCGTGGTCGCGGGCGGATCGGGCACGCTGGCCGACGACGGCGATCCGGGCGAATGGGATCTCGACAGCCAGGACATCATCGGCACGTCCGGCGGCGTCAAGCAGCTGATCTTCTACTCGGCGGTGAACGGCGACAGCAACGACAGCGGCCTCACCGACGCGACGCTGACCGCGGCGTACAACAAGGCCGTGACCGACAACAAGGCGACCGTCATCAACGTGTCGCTCGGCCTCGACGAAACCGCCGCGAACTCGGACGGCTCGCTCGCCGCCGACGACGCGGTGTTCAAGCAGGCCGTCGCGCAGGGCCAGGTCTTCTCGGTCTCGGCCGGCGACGCGGGCGTCTATCAATGGTCGACGTCGCCGCAAGGCGCGCCCGGCTACATCGGCACGTACAACGGCACGTCGGTCAGGACGACGATCAACCTGTCCAAGTACAGCGTGTCGTCGCCCGCGAGTTCGCCGTATGTCGTCGCGGTCGGCGGCACGACGCTCTCGACCACCGGCACCACGACGTGGGCAGGCGAAACCGTGTGGAACGAAGGCGTCGCGTACGCGGATCTCGACAGCAACGGCAACCCGGTCGACAACGCCGTGCGGATCTGGGCCACAGGCGGCGGCGTGAGCGCGTTCGAAACCGCGCCGAGCTGGCAGACGGCCGCGCTCGGCAGCACGGTGACGAAACGCGTGGTGCCCGACGTGGCGTTCGACGCCGCTCAATCGACGGGCGCGTACATCGTCATCAACGGGCAGGCCAACCAGCTCGTCGGCGGCACGAGCCTCGCTTCGCCGATCTTCGTCGGCGGCTGGGCGCGGGTCGAATCGGCGAACAACAACAGCCTCGGCCTGCCGACGTCGGCGTTCTACCAGAACTTCCCGACCAATACGTCGCTGCTCCACGACGTGACCTCGGGCAACAACGGTTATAGCAGCCACGGCTATACCGCGAAGGCCGGCTGGGACGACGATACGGGCTTCGGCAGCCTGGACTTCGCGAAGGTCAGCGCGAGTTCGGCGAAGTAAGCCCCCGGCGCGATGCGGTGCGGCGAAGATGCCGCACCGCATCGCCCATGCAACGCGACATCGCGCGAGCTATCGGCCGCGAGCGGGCGCGGTAACGAAGCCGACTTTCGTGAGACCGGCCGCCTGTGCGGCCGCAAGCAGTTTCGCGACGCTGTCGTAGCGGGCCGCGCGATCGGCGGACAGGCGCACTTCCGGCTGAGGCGCGGTGCGGGCCGCCGCCGCGAGACGCGCCGCCAGCCCGGTATCGGACACCGGCTGCGCGTTCCAGCTCACGCCGCCGCCCGCATCGATCGAGACATCCACATGCGGCACGCTCGTATCCTCGCGCGGGCTCTCCGCCTGCGGCAATGCAACGCGCGCGGCGTGATGCAGCACCGGCAGCGTCACCATGAACACCACCAGCAGCACGAGCATCACGTCGATCAGCGGTGTCATGTTGATCTCGGCTGCGAGCGCATTTCCTTCGGGCGCGTCGTCCGGGCCGGCGTTCATGCTCGTGCTCCGTCGGCGGCAGGGTGCAGGTCGGCCGGCATCCTGGTCGCCGGTTCAGGGCGCCCGGCGGGCTCGGGCACGCTGCCGGTCAGCAGCAACAGATGCAGCCCGTGCGCGAAGCGGTTGAGCCGTGCAACGATATCGCGCGACAGCCGCACCAGCGTGTTGTAGCCGAGCACGGCGGGGATGGCGACGCACAGTCCGAATGCCGTCATCACCAGCGCCTCGCCGACCGGCCCCGCTACCCGGTCGAGGCTCGCCTCGCCGGTTGCGCCGAGCGACAGCAGCGCGTGATAGATCCCCCAGACGGTGCCCAGCAGTCCGACGAACGGTGCGGTGCTGCCGATCGATGCGAGCACGCCGAGCCCGCGCTGCATCCGCGCCGCGGATTCGTCCACCGACGCCTTCAGGCTGCGCGACAGCCAGTCGCTCGCGTCGATCCGGTCGTGCAGCCGGTGCCTGCTCGCCTCGTGATGCGCGATCGCCGCCTGGCCCGCGCGAACGAGATCGACGAACGGCCTGTCCTGCCCTCCGAGCGCGTGCATCGCGCCGGCCGCGCCGCCGTCGTCCCGAAAGCGCGCTTCCGCGCGCGCCGCGCGGCGCCGGATGCCGACGAGTTCGATCGCCTTGATCACGATCACCGTCCACGATGCGATCGACATCGCGACGAGCAACAGCGCGACCGCGCGCGTCATCGGGTCGCCCTGCGTCCATACGTGCTCGATTCCGTAGATTGTCATGATGAAGTGTCCTGTCAGTCGTCGAGATTGAACGCGATCGGCGCGCGTGCCCGCGTCGGCACCGGCGCGCCGTCGAACACATGCGGCGCGCAGCGGCTCGCCAGTATGGCTTCACGCGCCGCCGCGTCGAGACGCGGATAACCGCTGCCGGTCACGACACGTGCGGCGACGATCTGCCCTGCCGCATCGGTCTCCAGTTCGACGAGCACGGTGCCGTGCTCGCCCAGGCGCAGCGACTGCGGCGGGTAGTCGGGTTTGACCAGCGCGCAGTCGGGATGCGCGACGAAGCGCGGCGGCGCCGACACGGAAGACGATCGGGATTCGGGTTGAGTCTGCGTCTGCGTCGGCATTCGTGCGGCCGCATCGTCGTGCGGCGTATCGCGTTGCGCCGCGGCCGGCAAGGACGGACCTGACTGTGCCGGAGCCGGCACAGGCGCGTCATGCGCCGGCGGGCGAGGACGGCCGGACGCGACCTGCCGGTTCATCCGCGACACACTGCCCGCAGATGATCGGGGCGCGGACGTAGCCTCCTGCACCGCGCGCGACGCGGCAACCGGCTTCGCCTTCGCGGCCGCCATCGTCGACGCCTCCGGCGCCGCCGCGATCAGCGTCGCCACCATCACCTGCCGTTGCAGTGGTTCGCGTCGTACGATCTGCTCATGTGCGAGCAGAACGAACAGGGCGGCATGCAGAACGCATACGGCAGCGAAGACCGACGCGACGCAAGTTCCGCGACGGCGTACCCGATCGCCAGCGGCACCACGCACGTCGGTCGCCTGCCGCGTTCCGAAGGCAGCGGTGCTCATCGCACCCGCCTTCGCGCGCTCACCCATCCTCGTACACGCGCGCCACATCGACGACATGAAGAGGAATGCATATCTATCGATCCGGCTTCCATCGCATTGCCTTGCCCTGTTCACCCCGCCGCCGCCGCCGTGCCTTGTCAGCAGTCGCAGGCCGCTCCACACTGCGCGAGCGAATTCTCCTTGCTGCGGAACACCAGCGGCTGTTCGTCGCGCGGCGCGGGTCGCCGCGCGAATTGCACGGCCTGCTCGACCCGGCCGTGATGCGCGGACTTCTCGCACACCGGATCGGGCTGCGCCGGGTCGCCGGCCAACTGGTACGCCTGGCACCGGCAGCCGCCGTGATCGACATGCCGCTCGTCGCACGTGCGGCACGGCTCTCGCATCCAGTCCTCGCCGCGATACGCGTTGAATGCGTCGCTGTCGTACCAGATTTCCTTCAGCGACCGGTCGCGCACGTTCGGCAGCGCGAGCCCCGGCAGCGACCGCGCGGCATGACACGGCAGCGCGGTGCCGTCCGGCGCGACGCCAAGAAACACCGAACCCCAGCCGTTCATGCACGCCTTCGGGCGCCGCTCGAAATAGTCGGGCACGACGAACAGGATCTTGCAACGCTCGCCGATCAGCTTGCGATAGCGGTTGACCGTTTCCTCCGCCTCGCGCACCTGCTCGACGGTCGGCATCAGCTGGTCGCGGTTCACCATCGCCCAGCCGTAATACTGCGTGTTCGCGAGCTCGAGGTAATCGGCGCCGAGGTCGAGCGCCATCTCGATGATCTGTCCGACGTGCGGCAGGTTGTAGCGATGCAGCACGCAGTTGAGCACCATCGGATAGCCGTGCGCCTTGATCAGCCGCGCGACGCCGCGCTTCAGCTCGAACGTGCGCGTGCTCGTCAGGAAATCGTTCAGCTCGCGCGTCGAATCCTGCAGCGACAACTGGATATGGTCGAGCCCGGCCGCCTTGAGCCGCTCGATGCGCGTGACGTTCAGCCCGACGCCCGACGTGATCAGGTTCGTATAGAAGCCGAGCCCGCGTGCATGCGCGACGAGCGTCTCGAGGTCGTCGCGCTGCAGCGGCTCGCCGCCCGAGAAACCGATCTGCGCGGCGCCGAGCGCGCGCGCATCGCTGATGACCGTGCGCCACGCATCGGTGTCGAGCTCCGCGCCGTGCGTCGCGAAATCGACCGGGTTGTAGCAGAACGCGCAGTGCAGCGGGCAACGGTACGTCAGTTCCGCGAGCAGCCACAGCGGCGCGGACGGACGGGAAGTGTCGGGGGCCATGTCAGTCGAGCCAGCCGCGCAGTCGCGCATGATCGAGGAAACGGTACACGTCGGTCGCGAGGTCCGACTGGCTGAACAGGCGCTCGAGCTCGCCGATGATGTCGTCCAGCTCGCGCGTGCCGTCGCAGCGCGCGAGGATCTCGCCGGCACTCGGGTTCAGTTTGACCATTCCTTCCGGATAGAGGAGCACGTACGCATCCTGGGCCGCCTCCCATTGCAGGCGGTACATGCCCCTGAGGCAGGGGCGCAGCGGCACGCCGCTGGCAGCTTCGATCGCGTTCATTGCGGGTAGGCCTTTTCGACGGCGTCGAGCATCGACCACAGGATGTCGAGCTTGAATTGCAGGATGCCGAGCGCACGCTGCTGCGCATCCGGCGTCGTGAAGTGCTGCAGCGTGACCGCAAGCCCGTGCTCGACGTCGCGCTGCGCAAGCGGCACGCGGCTGCGGAAGTAATGCAGCCCGTCCGGCTCGATCCACGGGTAATGCGACGGCCAGCCCGCGAGCCGGTCGAGATGGATCTGCGGCGCGAACATCTCGGTCAGCGACGAGCACACGGCTTCCTGCCATGGCGCGCGCCGCGCGAAATTCACATACGCGTCCACCGCGAAACGCACGCCGGGCAGCACGTGCTCGAGCGACCACAGTTCGTCACGCGAGAGACCGCACGCCTCGCCGAGCCGCACCCATGCCTCGATGCCGCCTTCGTTGTCGCCCTGCCCGTCGTGGTCGATCAGCCGCTGGATCCAGCGGCGCCGCGTGTCGCGGTCGGGGCAGTTCGACAGGATCGCCGCATCCTTGAGCGGGATGTTGATCTGGTAGTAGAAGCGGTTCGCGACCCAGCCGCGGATCTGCGTGGGCGAACAGGCACCGCTGTTGAGCCGGCGGTTGAACGGGTGATGGATGTGATAGCGCGATTCGAGCGCGCGCAGGCGCGCCTCGAATTCGGTCGCGCTCCAGGGCGTCGGATGCAATGCCGTAGCGGGAATCGGAGCGTTCATGGTCAGACCTGGAATTGCATGCCGTCGTGCGCGACGTCGATGCCATGCGCGCGCAGGTGCGCGTGCTCGACGGAATGCGGATCGAGAATCGGATTCGTGTTGTTGATGTGCGTGAGCACCTTGCGCGTGCGCGCGGGCAGCGTGTCGAGCCAGTCGATCATGCCGGGCCGCCCGTGCTCCGCGCATTGCGCGAGATGCCCCATGTCGGCCGCGTGCTTGCGCGACAGGCCGAGGTCGATCATCTCGGTGCCGCTCCAGAACGTGCCGTCCACCAGCACGAGATCGGCGCCGTCCATCGCCGCGCGCACGTCGTCGGTGACGGCCGCGAGCCCCGGCGCATAGAACGCGCGCCGGCCGCTCGCGACATCTTCGATCGACAGCGCGATGTTGTCGCCGGGTGCGGCCGACGCACGCCGCGGCGAATAAGGCGGCGCCTTGCTGTCGACGGGAATCGCGGTAAAGCGGACCCCGCTCGCCGCCGGCACCGTGAACGGCTCGCCGAGCACGATCGTATGCGCGGCGACGCCGCAGTAATGGCCGAGCAGCGGCACGAGCGGCAAGCCGGTCGACAGGTCGTCGAGCACCGGCGCGCTCGCGTAGAGCGGCAGCGGCGTCGAGCGCTCGCGCAGCATCAGCAGGCCCGTCACGTGATCGATCTGCGCGTCGCACAGCACGACGGCGGCGATGCCGCTGTCGCGAATCGCGCGTGCCGGCTGCAACTCCGGATCCGCGCGCAACTGGGAAAGGATGTCGGGCGACGCGTTGACGAGGATCCAGTCGATGCCGTCGTCGCTGACCGCGATCGACGACTGTGTGCGAGGCAGCACGTGGCCGCTTCCGCTGCGCGCGCGGCGACAGTTCGCGCAATTGCAGTTCCATTGCGGCAGGCCGCCGCCGGCTCCCGAGCCGAGTATCTTGATCTTCATGGGCGTCAGCTCCCGACGCCGCCCGCGCCGATCACGGCAAGACGGGCGGCACGCTCGGCGATCAGCGGTTGGCGATGTACATCGTGATTTCGAAGCCGAAACGCAGGTCGGTGTAAGACGGGGTGGTCCACTGCATGATGTGTCTCCTGATTGAGTTGATGAGTTGCGTCGGTGAGTCGGTGAGTCGTACAACCGCGGCAATCGAGCGGTCGGTTCCTATTCAGCAAGGAGCGTGCCGAGGCCGCACTTCGACGGCCCGACAGCGATGCGCGGCGCTCGCCCGGGCATCGGGACGCAATCCTTACGATTTGCCTACGCGATTGGCGCGAATGCGGTTCGACGCCACGGCCGCACGATGCGCATGGGCGGTGACAGGTGTTGAATCGTTGAACACCGGTGTTGCAACTTGACACACCGGCTGTGACAGGCCGCGCGGCCGCGAACCCGTGGCGCGCGTCAGCTTTCGTCGGACGGCTGGCGCTGCGGGTCGGCGGCCGGCATCTTCCGGTAGATCGTGTTGCGCGACACGCCGAGCGCGCGCGCCGCCGCGGACACGTTGCCGCCGTGGCGCGCGAGCGCAGCGGCAATCGCGGACGCGGCGACATCCTGCAACCGCGCGTCGCCTGCCGGGAGCGCGTCCGCGGGCCATGCCGCGGCGGACGGATCGTGCGCGGCCGGCTCGGCCCGGGTATCGTCGCGGCGCAGGTCGTCGAAGAAATCGTCCGGCAGGTGCTCGCGCCGGATCTCGCCGTCGTCGTCGACCATCGCCGCCGCCGTGCGCAGCAGGTTGCCGAGCTGGCGGAAGTTGCCGGGCCACGCGCAGCGCACGAACAGCGCCATCACGTCCGGCGCGACGGACAGCGGCGGCCGGCCCGGGCCCGCGTAGGCCTCCCGTTGCAGCATCTTCTGCACGACCACCGCGAGATCCGTGCGGTCGCGCAGCGGCGGCAGGCGCACCACGAGGCCGTTCAGCCGGTAGTACAGATCCTCGCGAAAGCGGTTCTGCGCAATCATGTCGCGCAAGTCGCGGTGCGTCGCGCAGATGATCGCGATGTCCACGGCGATCGTCTTCGTCGATCCGAGCGGGTTGACGAGGCGCTCCTGCAGCACACGAAGCAGCCGCACCTGCAGCGGATACGGCATGTCGCCGATCTCGTCGAGAAACAGCGTGCCGCCGTTCGCCTGCAGCAGCTTGCCGATCGAGCCCTTGCGGCGCGCGCCGGTGAATGCGCCCTCTTCGTAGCCGAACAGCTCGGACTCGATCAGCGTCTCCGGAATCGACGCGCAGTTGACCGCGACGAACGGCGCATCGCGCCGCGGCGAGTCGTTGTGGATCGCCTGCGCGAGCAGCTCCTTGCCGGTACCGGTCTCGCCGGTGATCAGGATCGGGATGTCCTTGCCGATCACCTTGCGCACCTTCGCGATCACGCATCCAACCTGCGGATCGCCGGTGTCGAGGTAATTGAGCCGCGACAGGCCGGCCGACGTGCCGGCCGCCGGCGCGGGCACCGCGTTCGCGCGCGCGGCCGGCGC